>JBGSMH010000423.1:0-7488 GCA_041740275.1 Phycisphaerae bacterium | reverse complement strand
TAAGCCGACGAAGGCTCAGCAGATCCGGATAGTGAGCAAATCGGGGTTGAAACAGCCCTCCCCGGTGTTGCGGAAAGCGGGCTGATCGGTGACATTTTCATTGCGTCAAAACAGGTGACATTTTCAAAGCGTTACAACAAGCAGAAGGGATTTGGCCAGGTCGAGGGCGGCGGCGGGGGAGTTGATGCGGGATTCGAGCTGGGCGTCGTAAACGGCGTCCAGAACACGCTTAAAGTTCGGCCCGGGCAAATAGCCAGCGGCGACGAGGTGGTCGCCGGTGAGGAGGGGGACCGGGGCGCAATCGACATCAGCAAACTGGTCCAGATGCGTCTGGATAGCCTCAATGCGGTCGTACGCAACGCCAGTCCGCGCGATCGCGGATAGCAGGTGGCGCATGTCGTGGCTGGCGGGGTGGGCAAGCGTGTGTTTGCTCATCGCGACCGGCCAATCGCGGGTGCTCAGCAGCGCGTGGGACAGCCGGGCGATCGCCAGCATCGCGTCGGATTCGTCATTGCTCAGCTTTAGATGTGTCCGCGCCTGAGCGACGATCCTGCGTGCGTCGGCGGGGGAGAGGTTGCCCAGAATGTCGTGCTTTGCCCCGCCCGCGTGCCAGCGGACGTCGATCAGGCTCGCCAGCAGTACCAGCGGGAACGACGCCTCTTGATCGGCATCCAACGCCAGCAGGATCGATCGATCGGTTTGCAGCGGGATGTCTGGACTGATCGGCATGCCGCTAGCGTGGCCGATGAGGGATAGGGACCACAGATCGGCAATTGCGCGTCGGCGGGTGGGTGGGGTGAGTGTGCGACGCAATTCGTCGGCAATCCGCTCGCCGCTGATGCGGGGCAAGAGGTGGGCGTCGCGTCGGATCGCGTCAGCGGTCGCCGGGTCAATCGCAAGATCAAACCGTGCCGCAAATCGCACCGCCCGCAGCATCCGCAGGTGATCTTCGGCAAATCGTGCCTGCGGGTCGCCGATGGCGCGGAGGGTGCGATGGGATAGATCGTGCTGGCCTTGCACGAAATCGATGACCCGGCCGTCGAGGGGATCAAAGAATAGCCCGTTAATGGTGAAATCTCGCCGCCGGGCGTCGTGCTCGGCATCGGAAAACGTGACGCCGGCGGGGTGGCGTCCGTCGGCATAGTCGCCATCGGTGCGGAAGGTGGCGACTTCGATCATGCAGCGATTGAGTCGCACCAGGATCACCCCAAACGCCTGTCCGACCGCCTGGGTATTGCGAAACTGGTCGCGCACTTTTTCCGGCGGGGCATCGGTAGCGACATCAAAGTCGGCCGGTTCGAGCCCCAGCAGCATGTCGCGCACGCAACCCCCGGCAAAGTACGCGACAAACCCGGCGTCGCGCAGCGTGCGAACCACCTGAAAAGCGGCGTCAAAAGCGGGGGACCGAGCCAGTCGCATGGGGGCAGATTTACCACGAACAGTCTCCGGCGTCGAAAAGAATCGCCCCGTTCGAGGGCAGGAAAATCAGAAACTGATCTTGAATGCGGTTATAGTGCCGACAGGACATGGGCAATACGCCGGAATTGGTCCTGCGAAACGACAGATTTGTAGAAATGTAAGGCACAAAACCGTGAAACGACTTCCCGTACATCTGACTGGCGACGACCGCCGTGTGATTACCCGGCCATTCATGCTCGGCTCCAACCGCGTTCGATCATTACTGAAGCGCGTAGCACGCATCCCTGAAGATCAGATCGACGGCTTATTGCGTGATGTCGAGCAATCGTATTCCAGCCGGCATCCGCGGCTGGCGTACAACTTCCACGAGAACTTTGACTCTGGTGCGGCGATGATCGGGTGGAACGGCAAGTGGTCGCCACAGCGGCGATTGCTGGCCGGGGCGTACATGACGATGGAATACTCCATCGATTCGGCGGCACTCTTTAACCCGTCGATCGTTCCGCATCCGGATCAGACCGGCGTCGAGCCCGGCGGGCTGCGGTTCATCATGAGCCTTCGTGCAACCGGTGAAGGACACGTTAGCTCGATCGTTTTCCGCACGGGCGTCATCACGCCAGATGATCAGGTCAATCTCGATCCAATGCCCGAGAAGCTTCACCGGTCCCGGATCGCACCGGACCGATCCTATCTGCGAAATCTGCTGGCGCGGAAGTTGACCGAGATGAACGTCGATGGTGGGAACGCGATGCGGCAGGTGTTTGATCAGTTGCCCGAACGGTTCGCTTTGGCAACGCTGAGTCAGGCGGTCGAACGCGTACGAGCGACAAACCAGTTGCATGTGCGTGAGCAGGAAAGTCTGAAGATGCTGCTGTGGCTGGCGCAGGCCAATTTTCATATTGATCTGGCACCTGATGCGACGTTGCAGGAGTTGGTGGTGTTCCCGATGAGCGAGGAGCAATCCAACGGGCTGGAAGACGTACGGCTGACGCGATTTGTCGACGATGACGGGAGCGTGATCTACCACGGGACCTACACCGCATATAACGGCGTGCGGGCACTGCCGATGTTGTTACACACATCCGATTTCAAACGCATCGAGTTTGCTTCGCTCAACGGGGCGGCGGCGCTGAACAAGGGCATGGCGTTGTTCCCGCGACGCATCAAGGGCAACTATGTGATGTGTTCGCGAATCGACGGGGAGAATCTGTTTATATCGAAATCCAATTCGGTGCATTTCTGGGAGACGGCGCAAATGCTGATCGCGCCGCGCCTGCCGTGGGAACTGATGCAGATCGGCAACTGCGGCGCGCCGATTGAGACCGATCGCGGATGGATTCTGTTGACCCATGGCGTTGGTCCGATGCGCACCTACGCGATCGGCGCGATGTTGCTCGACCTGGACGACCCAACAAAAGTCATCGGGCATCTCCGCAAGCCGCTGATCACGCCGGAGGGCAAAAGTCGCGAAGGGTATGTCCCCAATGTCGTCTACACCTGTGGCGCGCTCGAACACCAGGGCGACTTGTTCATCCCGTTTGCGATGTCGGACAAGAGCACCAGCTTTGTGGTCGTGCCGACTGCGGACATGTTGGACCAGTTGCTCGACTCTCCGCTGGAGTGATTGCGGCCGGGATTAAGATGGGCGTTTGACCAAAGCGATCACATCGCAGCAGCCACGAACCTTTTGCCCCACTTTCACCTTCACATCCGGCGATAACCATGTGGGAATTACCAATTCGGTGCGTGAACCGAACTTGATCATGCCGATGCGTTGCCCGCGTGTGACCACATCCCCTTCGGTGGCGGTGCAGACGATGCGCCGGGCGATCAATCCAACGATCTGCTTGACCACCGCGATCGGCTTGCCCGCATCATCGCCGAGCAGGATCGTATTCGATTCGTTCTGCGAACTGGCATCATCGTGCTTGAGGGCGTTGATAAACTTGCCCTCTTTGTAGATCGTTTTGATGACTTTGGCATCGCAGGGGGCACGGTTGACGTGGACATTGAACACCGACAAGAAGATCCCAACGCGAATCGCCGGCCCGCCAAGCAACTCATCGTGCTCGATCGGGGTGATATCGCTGACCAGCCCGTCGGCGGGGGAGACCCAGGTATCGGCATCACCGGGGATCGGGCGATTGGGATCGCGAAAAAACGCCATCAACCAGACCCATACCGCAAACGGAGCGATCGCCAATAGCGGGTGAATCCACGCCAGCCCCGCGCCGATCAGCGCCAAAGCCAGCGTGCCGATGATCATCTCCCAGAGGCCGTGTTTCGTAAAACCGATCATGGGGCGAAACTAGAGCGCAGCCCGAGCGGTGTCAATTCGGTGAGACGTGTATTGTCGGACCGAGGTTGAGGGGGGCGTGCGAGTTGGGGTGCGATCCTATAAGATGACGTGCGACAATGAAGCTGAATACCGCATGGCTGTTGAGATATCTGGATACGCCGATCCCCCACCGCGCGTTGGTCGACGCGATGCCGCGCGCGGGGCTGGAGGTCGAAGCAGAAGTTGAGCTGAAGGCCGACTTGAAGCCGGTGAAGATCGGCTTCGTCCGCGAAAAAACGTCGATCGAAGGCGCGCCGGGGATGTTCGCCACCATCGTGGAGATCGAAAAGGGCAAACGGATCAGCGTGCTGGTCGGGTCTGAACATGAAGTGCAAATCGGCTGGGGCGTGCCGGTCGCGCTGGCGGGGACGACGTTGCCCACCGGCAAGAAGGTGGCGGCGGGGAAGTTCCACGGGATTGAATCGGTCGGCATGATCTGCCTCGATGGTGAGATGGGTTTGATCGCCCGTGAGACGGGTCTTTATCACACGGCCGATGAGTCGCAGATGGGCAAGTCGATCGTGGATGTGATCGACATACCCGAGTTTCTGATCGAACTGAAGGTGTTGCCCAATCGGCCGGACTGTCTGGGGCTTTTGGGGATCTCACGCGAGATCGCCGCGATCTTTAATGTCAAAACCAAATGGCCTGAACTGCAATCCGTGACGGCAGGCGATGAGGCGAAGATCGACGTGCGGATCGAAGAACCCACGCTGTGCGCCCGATTGACGGCAGCGGCGTTTGGTGGCGTGAAGGTCGGGCCCTCGCCCGGTTGGCTAAAAGCCGTGCTGCTCACCGCCGGGATGCGGCCGATCAACAACATCGTCGATATCACCAATTTCGTCATGTGGGAGACCGGCCAGCCCATGCACGCGTTCGACCTGGCGAAGGTCGCCAAGCGGCAAATCGTCGTTCGCAAATTGCGCGATAACGAGTCGCTGGAACTGCTGACTGGCAAGACCATCACGACCAAATACGGTCAGCCGCTGTGCATCTGCGACGCCGACAAGCCGCTGGGGCTTGCCGGGATCATGGGTGGCAAGTTGGCCGAGACTGCGGGCACGACCAGCGAGTTGCTGTTGGAAGTGGCGTACTTCGATCCGGTCCACATTCGCGGCAATGTGAAGTCCGTCCGTAAGATCGACGGTGCCGGTGGGACCGATGCGTCCTACCGGTTTGAGCGCGGCGTCGATCCGAACGCCGTCCTCGATTGGGCGCGTCATCGTGCGTACGGGTTGATCGCTGAACTGTCCGGTGCGACCTTGTCGGCACCGCCGACCGATATCTATCCCAAGCGGATTGCTCCCAAGGTCTTTACGCTCGATGCCGAGAGTGTCAGCCGAATGATCGGGATGCCGGTCGATGCACAGACGATTCGGAAATCGCTACTCAGTCTTGGCTATGGCGTGGATGCGAACCTGATCGTGACCGTCCCGACGTACCGCGTGGATGTCAACGATCGCGTGGTGCTGATGGAAGACGTCGCACGGCTGATCGATTATGACAATATCCCCATGGGTGCCGCGATCGGTGCGCCCACGCGAGGCCAGGACGCCAAGACCTCGCGGCTGCGCACCGCGATCGCCGATCAACTGGTGTCTGTCGGTTGGTACGAGACCAAGAACGACCCGCTCGAGGCCGCCAACGCCAGCAAGTGGATGGGCGCGGTGCCGGATGCGATCACGCTCGCCAACGCGGCGACCAATGAGATGTCGGTCCTGCGTCGTTCGCTCCTGACCGGCCTGCTGGCCAGCACACAGCGAAACATTTTTCGCGGCGCTTCGCGCGTGCGATTGTTCGAGATTGACCGAACGTTTCAAACGCTGCCCGGCGCTTACACGCTGTCTGGCATCGCCGGCGGTGTCGCTCGATCCGCGATCTGGCGCGGCGGCGAGGCAAAGATCGATTTCTTCACCCTCAAAGGCGAAATCGAAGACCTGTTCGATTCGCTCGGTATCACCGGCGTCACCTTTGCCCCGGCGATCCGCAAACCCTTCAAGCCGGGTGAAACCGCGCAGATCGCGCTGGCGGGCAATGTCATCGGGCATGTCGGTTTGATCGACACCGCCGTGGTAAAGATCGAGCGTCAGACGTATTCACTCTATGGCTTTGAGATCGATCTGACGCACGTTACCGCAGCATTTGATGCTCCGATCGTCTATCGGTCGGTGAACAAACTCCCGCCTTCGACGCGCGATCTGGCGATCGTGGTCAAATCGAGCGAGCCGTTTGCGACGCTCGAATCGATCATTCGCACCAGCGCCGGCGATTTGCTGGAATCGGTGCAGTTGGTCGATGAGTATCGCGGCAATCCGGTGCCGAAAGATCACCGCTCGCTGGCGTTCCGACTCACCTACCGCGCCGCAGACCGCACCCTGACCGCCGACGAGGTGCAAGTCAGTGTCGATCGTGTGGTCGCTTCTCTATCGGAAAAGACCGGCGCGACGTTGCGCGCCTGATCCGCCTTAGGCCACAAACACCGGCGGTGGGACGTACCCGCTGCGGACTTGCCCGCTGGGGTCGGTGCTGCTTTTGAGATTGCACGGGTGCGCATCATCGCCCAGATCCCAATCGCGTGAATAGGCCTCTTGCAGTGCGTTCAAATCGGCTTTGCTGATTGACGGTTTGTCGATCGCGTTGATCGCCTCCTGCACTTCCTTTTCGTCCAGGAATGTGCCGGTGATCGTACACAGACCGGGTTGCTGCAAGAGCCATTTGCAGGCGAACTCGTGGATGTTCATGTCGTACTTGCTGGCCATGCTGCGGATCAGTTCGACCTTTTTGGCGCCGTAGATTTTCCAGTTCTGATCGCGGAACTTGCGGTGATCGTTTCGGCCGATCTCGGTATCGGCGCGGATCACATCCTTCAGCACACTGCTGTTGTCGTGGACGCGCGCCATGACGCCCGCCTTCTGGCTGACCGCAACTTCGCAGAACTCTCGGCCGGGGTGTTGTTCGAAAAGATTGAAGACGGTCTGGCAGGCCTTGGCACCGTGGTCGATCATCGCCTTGAAGCCTTCTTCGCGCCACCCGATCGCCGGGCCGAGCGACACGCCCCAGGTGCGGATTTTGCCCTCGCTGACCAGCTTATCCAACTCCGGCCAGAGGTCGTCGCGGAACTGGGGCAGCTTGATGTTGTGCGCCATGTAAATGTCGATGTAATCGGTTTGCAGGCGTTTGAGTGACATCTCCAGCGCCTTGCGGACGAAGGCCGGTGAGAAATCCTGCTTGCGCTCGGTGTGCGATCCGGGCACGCCGGGATCGGTGTAGAAGTCGTATCCAAACTTCCCGCCGATCTGGACCTGCGATCGGTCGATGCTTTTTTGTCGCAGCCAATTGCCGAACAACTCCTCAGCCCGGCCATTGCCGTAGGCGTCGCCGTTATCAAAAAAGCTGACGCCTCTATCGTAACTGAACGAACAAAGCCGATTGCAGTCGTCCTGCGTGCGGTGTCCCCACCAATCCACGCCAAAGATCCAGCAGCCGAGCGAGATCGCGGAAACAGAAACATTGGTATTGCCGAAATTGCGAACTTCCATGCTCTCATGTTACACCTAAACACATGGCGGATCGACCCAAACGTGTGTCCGTGCCTTGCGACAAAGAAATCGATAAACGCTTTGCGGATCTCGGCTGAGGTCATTGGAACGGGGTATTTTTTTTGCCGAATAGCGGGGGCGATCAAGCTGCCGCACGGATGAGAACTGCGGACCCACGTCTCGGTCGACGCT
>JBGSMH010000422.1:0-5752 GCA_041740275.1 Phycisphaerae bacterium | reverse complement strand
AACCGATGTCCGCTTCGCCGATGGGACTTGGGTTGAAAACCCAAGCCACGATTAAGGTTCAGATTGGACACAAGACACCGAGAAGATCGTGGCTTGCCACACTATTTGACCGGCGGCTTTGTGAGGCGGTCTTCATTACTTTCGGCTTCGAGAATCTGCTTCAAACGGGCGATCTGCCTGTCCCGTTTCGCGAAAATATCAGTCCAAGCATCTTCTCTGACCCGAAATGCAGTGGGATCAGAAGTGGGAAATGGTTTCAGTTCAGGCATTCTTCGGTTAGCCGCCTGGGCGCGCAGTTCAAGAATGGTGTTATAGGCAACGTCGCACAGACGCATTGGCAATTGAGAATTTGCGACCGCGATTATTCTCGGATCGTACGTCAGTAACTCGCAGCCAAGATAGGGTTCGATATACTTCGACGCCGCCGGATCGCGGGAAAGCCAGACCTGAGTTATTTCTTCCTGGCATTTTCGAGCGGATTGCTCATCCGTGGGTAACTTGGCATCCTTGACAAACTTCGATCGCGCGACCACGACCGATGACACCACTTTCGCAATCGCGTACGGGTCATCCGCCAGCGGAATCTGCGGGTAAAGTGCTCGAAGTGCGAGGTCATCGATCTGCGGCGACGGTGCTTTCAGGCGCTCGACCAACGGTGCGATCAACCGGACATCTTTGAGTTCCAGCTTTCCCGACGCCAGATCCCAGACCCACCAACGATCACCCCGCCCGACGGCGGCGACGTAAGCGTCTTTGATCGCCGGGTGATCAGGAAAATGCTTGCTGATATATTCAACCAGCGGGACGCGCCCGATTTGGCCTCTGGCGCGCAAACCGGCGATCAAGTCATCAGTCGTGACCTCCTTGGCGATCCGTGGGTCAGAAAGTAGCTGGATCAGGGGCAGGGCAGCGGCCTGTCGTTCGTCCGAGTCCCGAACAAGATCGCGCAAGCGGACCTGCATCTGATGAAGCTGAGCGTCCGCAGGCGGGCGCCATTCAAAAGCGAACGCGACACCCGATTGGGGAGTAAAAACGGTCCTATTTGTCTTGCGTTTCACGTCAACATAGGTGATCTCCAGTCCTGCGACCGCGTTCACCTTATTCGCCTTTTCCGGAATCCCGAGTTGACTGAACGCGTATCCACTGGCGTATTCCAGATGCGTGGACGTGCCGGGGCCGAGCGGGGGGCGCTGTTTGGCGGTCGTGGCGTCCATGTCGCGGTACAAAAAGTCATAATGGTTCCCCTGAACCAGAAGCTGATCCCGCTTGGTGCTGTCATCGATCGTATAGCTAATCCGATATTTGGCGTCGGTAACCGTGATCGTCTGGTCAGAGTGATTAACAAGCTCGAACCCGATGAACCGCTCGTCGGCTGGGTTGGCGATGGGTCGGTAGAGCAGGTTGATCGTCAGCGGTCCGTCGGCAACCAGAGGAATGCGGGCAAACTCAGCGTCGTCGATCCTGACCGATTGTGTCGTCGGTTGCGTTGCGGCCGACGCCTTTGGGTCCACAACCTGTGTCGGCCAGTTCGCAGGTTGCGTGCTGGCGGAACGAACAACTTGATCGCAGCCAAATTGAAACAGGCACGCGGTAGCCAGAATGAGGCGGCTCATCTCAGTTTAGACGCTACCGGGCGGAAAATGTTTCAATGATAAAAATGGACACCCTGGACACTGCAAGAAAACGCGAAGCCGCCACTTTGCTCTCCGCGCCCTCTGCGACTCTGCGGTGATACTCGCATTGACGCCTGTTACGGATGACGAAACGCCTCAATACCCCCCGCCGGACTTGGGGTCGGTGGGTTCGTCGTCGTCATCGACCAGATTCGGGTCGGCCAGGGCGCAACCGAGCAGGCCGTTGTTGGTGACTTGGATCATCTTGGCGATACGTTGAAACTCCGCCGATCGCTGCTCCGCCGGCAATAGTGCCGCACAAGGCGTGCCGAATCGGGGCTTGGCGAACGGCAGGTGTGTGTCGCCACGGGCAAGAATCTGACAGGCATTGGTCATCTTGGTGACCGGGTCGATCGGGGGTTCGGCAAAGCCGGTGTAATCACCATTCTTGCGGGCGATTTCGACCTCCTGGGCGCTCCACGCACCCCATTGCGTAAACGATCGTGCGTTGCCGTAATGGCTGACGAAACTGCGGCGGAAGCGGTCGGTGGACCAGTTCTTTTTCGAGCGGTGTAAAACGTGCCCGTTGAAGAAGACCACGTCACCGGCCTTGGCGCTAACCAGGACCTGATCGTATTTTTCGGCGACACGGGTAAGCGTGTTGGCATCGTCGTTGGGATCGCTGACGCCTTTGACGTAGGAGATATCCCCGACGAGTCGGTCGCCAAACCCGTAGCTGACTTCCGGGCAAGGCGGATAGATCGGCTCATTGCCGCTGCCTTTGGCAAACCACATCGCGCCGTTTTGCTCATCGCAATCGTCGATCGCGATCCACGCGCCGCAAAGCGTGTCCGGCGAGGTGGGAATGTAATAGCTATCCTGATGCCACCCCTGCCCGGGCTTGCCGGGGGGTTTGAGGAACAGCATCGTTTGCAGGCACATCACGTCCGGCCCGATCAAGACTTCAAGCACATCAAGGACGCGCGGGTGCAACAGATATCGCTCGTGCAATTCCAGCTTGCGGTGCAGCATGTGCATGCGAAGCCAGTACTGGGCCTTTTCCTCAGGCGAAAGGTGGGCTGGCGGGGCTTCGAGCGGTTGGACGCTCACGCCGGTGTCGCTCTTGACGTCGCGGGCCGCCATCTGCTTGCCCTGCTGCTCGGGCAGCTTGCCCTGCATCAGGTCCTCGGTGTGCTGCTTGAGTTCCTCGATCTCGGCAGGCGAGACGAGGTTGCGAACAACCAGAAACCCATCGCGCTTGAATCGCGTGTATTCCTCGACCGACACCTGGTAGCGTGTGGCGAAAGCAGGATCGGATTTGATATCCGATTTTGGGGTAACAGACTGCGGGGGATTGAGCGTGGCGGTGGACATGCAGGCGTTTCCTTATCTTGTTTCCTAATTTATACCATGCGACAATTTGCCACGCATACCCGCCGATGGGGAGGTTATGCCTGATATTAGCGCATGGGCGAGTTCCGCAGCAATTTCGGCAGTGGCGGGGTCGCGCCGGTTCGGATGCGCTTGCGAACTTCGGTCGGCGTATCGCCAAACGCCTCCCGGAATCGACGCGAAAAGTGAAACTGGCTGGCAAAGCCGCACATGTCGGCGATTTGTCCGATGGAGAAATTCGATCGCGACAGCAGCACAACCGACCGATCGAGTCTCGCCAGACGCACGCATTCCATCGGCGATAGGTCGAGCGATCGCTTGAAAACACGACAAAGGTGCTCTGGCGTGACACAGGCGGCTTCGGATAGATCGTCTAGTGTGATTGGGGCAGACGGGTCGGTCTCCAACGTTCGATGCAGGTGCGCAACGGCCCGATCAACCGGATCGGGCGCGACATCCTCCGGCAAGGCGTGCGTGGCGCGCCGGCCTGTCACGAAGGTGTGCAGCATCAGTTCGATCGTGCGGTGCAGTGTGGGTGCGTCGGCTTGCTGCGCCCAAGTTAACACATATTGAAAAAGCGGGACCAGCACATCCCCCGCCACCGGCGTCGCGACCGCCGGCCAATCCTTCGCGGCAGGCCAATCGCGCGGGAGACGATCGATGTGAAAATGGAAGAACGCGTGTCGCGTGCGACGCTTGGGGTCCCAGCGAAAATGATCGGTCACGCCCGGCCGACACAACACGATCGAACCTGCGGGCGCGGCATGGGGCTGTCGATCAACGGTGTATTCGACATCACCTTCGACGATCCAGACAAACTCATAGTCGCGCATTCGCCGAGGCCCGAAGGTTGCGCCGGGCGGGTAATTTGCCAGACCCCAATGCGAAGGGCCGATCAATGCGAGTCCGTTTGCCATGCCGGGTATTGATCCTAACCCCCCGCCGCGACGATAGAAACATCATCCGCCTGCGGATATCGTTACGACCATGGTGATCGAAAAGACAGCACGTTCCACGTTGACTGCTATTGAACTGGATGTGAACGACGAGCTTTTGTTCACGCTCGCCAGCGGACAGACCCGCCGCATCGTCGTCAAACACACACGAGCGGGCGTTATCTCGTCCAACCTCGCGAGCCTTCCCAAGCCCGACCCGCTGGCGAAAGTGGTGCTGGAAATGGTGCTTGTCGTCGAAATCGACGGACACTCGGTCACGATGGTTCGTCGCGTGGGCGATCAGCAGAGCTTTTATGAGCCGTGGCTGCTGATGGGCATGCGAATATGGTTTGATGCCTGCCAACCGCTGTTCGATCATCTGACGGAAAACCATGGCGCGTGTAAGCCCCGGAAAGCCGTGCGTCTGGCGGTTCAGGATGCGGCGCTTGGGGTGTGTCCGGTGTTGCTGCATCCGTGGTGTCCACTGCCGGCCGGGGGATTGCGAATCGAGGATTGCTATCAGGGATCGGATTGCTGGTTAGGCCCGTATTTCGGGATCGACGCCCACGGCGGACTCGACATCAACCACCCGGCGGGTACGCCGCTCTATACGCCGATCGCATTTGACGATCAAGGCTATTTCCAGTCTCTGTCAACGGGTGCAAATAACAATCGTTGGCGTGGGATCAAACGTTGGTCGGATGGCTCAACCTGGGTGCTGCAAGCCCATCACCTGATCCGATTGCTGGTTCCCGAACACACGCCCCTGGAGGCCGGCCTGCACATGGCCGACACTGCGGGGGTATATGTGGGGACGCACGAACACACGCATTTTGTCTTCGGCGTGATCGAGCCAGGCGGTGCCGAGGAGGACAAAGTCCTGCTCGATCCGTGGATCCTGTTCTGGCAGATGTACCGTGATCGGCACGCCACCGAAGCATGACCGCGAACAAACATTAACCGAGCAAACCACGCTGCCGCAGATAATTGAGGATGAGCGTGTCGAACCCGACAGCCGTGCTGGTGAACAGATACGTCCCGCCGCGACGGGTGATGAAATCCTTGAGTGAGAGGCAGTAGGCGTTGAGGTTGTTCTTGTATTTCTTGAGCAGCGGCTGCGTGATGCTGACCTCAGCAATATCGGCATCTTCCACATCGACGAGCTGCCGAACTACGGCATCACCCAGGCAGAGGTCGATGCTGTCAGGTCGAAGCTCGGTCTCGGAGAGAACGACGCGTTCGTGCTGGTCGCCGATTCTAAGACCAAGTCTAAAACCGCCATGGAAGCCGTCATCCGCAGGGCAAAAGAGGCTCTCGTCGGCGTACCAGAGGAAACCCGTGGCCCGTTGCCCAACGGGAACACCGAATACATGCGGCCGCTGCCCGGCAGGGCCCGGATGTACCCGGAGACGGACGTGCCGTCCGTACCGGTAACTGCGGAGCACATGGCCAGGATCAGACAGGATATGCCAGAGCTGCTCGGCGAAAAGAAGCTACGGTTCGCGAAACAGTATGGCCTCAACGAGGAAATGGCACAGACACTGGCCTATTCGCCGGAGAACGTGACCTTCGAGGAGCTGGCGAAAGTCTCCGGAAATCCTATGCTCGTCGCCAGGACTATGCTTGGCACTCTGACAGAGCTGCGGCGGGACGGCGTGCCCGTCGACAATATCACCGACCGGCACCTGGAAGACATATTCCGGCTGGTGAAAGACGGCAAGATCGCCAAAGAGGCAATTCCGGAAGTCCTGAAAGCTGTTGCGCAACAGCCTGAGAAGGATGTCGAGGACGCGATAAAGCGCCTCGGCCTGG
>JBGSMH010000421.1:0-4292 GCA_041740275.1 Phycisphaerae bacterium | reverse complement strand
GCCACCTGCCGTGCGCTGAGGGTGGATATGCGGACCAATCGCGTTGCAGCAGGTTGGATAACCCCGCCTGCACGCCGCCGGTCATGACGACACCCGGGCGAAGGGTGCGGTACTGCTTCTTGAACAGGTGCAATCGATCGGCACTGGCCTGGCTCAGCGACTGACACAGCGCCGCCAGCACGTCGTCGCGGGTGTGTCCGAGTCGCAGGTTTGTGATCGCGCCGGCGCGTTCGTCGATCGACACGCGTGAACCGGCAAGGTGTGAGTCAAATGTGACGGGGGTTTGCCGCGATGCGACTTTGGCAAGTCGGGCGTAAAAGGCTTTGCCGTTCAATTCGCTGAAGCAGGTTTGCCAGACCCACTCGATCGCGCTCCCCGCCGCAGCAATCGTGGAGACCGCCAGCCAACGGCGGCCGATCCCCAGCGGCCGAGTCAGCAAGGATGGATGCGGTTTGGGTCGATCGACCAACAGCGCCAGCACATCCGTCGAACCGCTGACATTGAGCAACTGACCGACCTTCGCGCCCGTCGCCAGCATCGCGGCCGATCCGTCCATGCAACCGGTGAGGACCGGTACGCCGTCGATCAGTCCGAATGCACCGGCGGCATCGGTCGTGACATGCCCGGCGATCACGTTGGCGTCGCGCACCTGGGGCAAAAGCGATCGCTTGAAACCCAGTTCGTCGATCAGTTCGTCCGACCATCCCGCAAGGGACTTGGTATCAAAAACCCCCATAAAACCGGCATTGGAAGGATCAGTGACGCGCGTGCCGCACAACTTGTGGATGAGCCACGTCGATAGATGCCCGACCAGATCGGCGCGCTTCATCAGCGGCTTCTCGTGACGATCAAACCACCGCCAGGTCGTCGAACTGATCCCGCCGGGGAAGGGCCGGTTGCCGGTGATCGACAGGTGACGATCGTCGCCAATGATCTTCTCGATTTTGTGGGCCTCGTCGATGGCACGTCGATCCTGATGGGTGACGATCGGCGTGATCGCCCTGCCTCGTTTATCCATCGCCAGCCAACTGGGGGCCATCGTCGTCGGCGCGATCGCATCGACCTGCCTCACGCCCGGCCCGAGTTGCCCGATCGCGCGCGACAGTGCCCGCAGGATATGCTTCTCATCGACCTCGGCGCGATGCCCATCGTATCGGGTGACAAACACCTCGGTCGTCACCCGCGTTGGCAAGCCCGCGCCCGTCAGGATCGCGGCCTTGACGGATGAAGAGCCGATGTCGATCGCGAGCAGTTTCATGATCGCCTTTTAATCCCCTTTGGGCTGCTGAAGCGTGCTGACTTGTGTGGCACCGGTTCCGTGATCGGGGATTTCGTGCGCGACCTGCTCGATCGACCATTCGGTGTGGATGAACGTCCCCGGTGCTTCGAGTCGTTCGTATGTGTGTGCCCCGAAATAGTCGCGTTGGGCCTGGATGAGATTGCCGGGCAACCGTTCGCGGCGATAGCTGTCGTAATAGGCAAGGCTGCCGCCGAACGCGGGCAGGCCGACGCCGTTATCGATGCCGAGTTTGACCACCCGTCGCCACGCCGCCTGTCTTTGGTCGATCATCGCCTTGAATCGGCTGTCGAGCAGCAGGTTTGCCAAATCGGGTTGTTCCTTAAACGCCTTGGTGATCTCTTCCAGGAAGACCGCGCGGATGATGCACCCGGCTCGCCAGATCATCGGTAGATCAGGCAGATTCATCTTATAGCCAAAACCACCCTTCTCCGTCGGTCGATTTGCCGCCGCCAGTAGTGCCATGCCTTGTGCGTAGGAGCAGATCTTCGAGCAGTAGAGCGCGTCCTTAACGTCCTTGATGAACGCCTTGACGTCGCCTGACACCTTGGTCGGCTTGGGACCGGACAGCACCTTGCTGGCGTGAGTGCGCTGGTCCTTGAGCATGGATAACTCGCGCATGTCCACCGCCGCCGCCATCGTGGGGAGGGGGACAAGCATGTCCAGCCCGGCCTTGATCGTCCAGGTGCCCGTGCCTTTCATGCCGACGACATCGCGGATCTGCTCGACCAGTGCGCCGCCGCCCTTGGGGTCTTTGTAATTGATCACCTTGGCGGTGACGTCGATCAGAAAACTTTCCAGTTCGGAACTGTTCCACTCGACGAACACATCCTTTAGTTGGGCGTTCGACAATCCGCCGATGTTTTTCAGCAGGTCATATGCTTCGGCGATCAGTTGCATATCGCCGTATTCGATGCCGTTGTGGACCATTTTGACGAAGTGCCCGGCCGATCGTTCGCCGCAATAGGTGACGCACGGCACGCCGTCGCTGGGGGCTTTGGCGGCGATCTTTTCGAGGATGGGCTTGAGATAGTTATAGGCGTCTTTGTCGCCGCCGGGCATGATCGAAGGCCCGTGTCGCGCCCCTTCTTCACCGCCGGAGACGCCCATGCCGAAGAACTTGAGCCCTGTCGGGCGAAGCTCATTCTCACGGCGTTCGGTGTCGGTGTAGAGCGCGTTGCCGCCGTCGATGAGGATATCGCCTTTTTCCAGATGCGGCTTGAGTGAGTCGATGGTGGCGTCGGTGGCGTAACCGGCTTTGACCATCAGCAGGATTCGCCGGGGCTTTTCCAACAGTGCCACAAACTCCGCCGGGGTCGCGCCCATCTTGATGTTCTTGTTGGGGTTCTCTGCGACAAACTCCTCGGCCTTGGAGGTGGTGCGGTTGTAAACCGCGATCGGGAAACCCTTTTCCTCGATGTTGAGGGCAATGTTTTTGCCCATCACTTCCATGCCGACGATTCCGAATTGCTGCAAGCTCATAACGGCCTTCCTGTGTGTTTAAGAAGGCCGGATTGTCGGCTTTTTTATTCTGTTGGCAATGCGGTTGGAGGGATGAAAGAAGGGTTGGCCACAGAGACACGGAGGCACAGAGAAGAGTGATTAGGGCTTGGTCCTTCGTAGCACGGGTTTTCAACCCGTGTCCCGAATGCTCAAACACGGGTTGAAAACCCGTGCCACCAAATGCGTGCCGATCCCCGCGCGAAGAATGGCGGGATTTCATTGCCGGACTACAGCCATTTGATCGTGGTTTGTGATTCGTGGCTCGTGGATGCACTATACACCGCGACCCCATCGCAAATCACCAATCGCAATTCTCTTTTCTCTGTGTTACTGACTTCGACGAGCTCAGTCGAGTCGTGACTCTGTGGCAAATACGTCTTGGAGATCAAGAATCCGTGCTATACGCCGTATCGGGGGCGGCTTGCAGCTTGGCTTTCTTGCGGTCGGCGGCGAGTTGGATGTAGGAGCCTGTGGTGATGCGGTCTTCCTTGCCCTCGCCGGCTTCGACGAAGATGGCGGTCTTTTCCAGCAGGCCTTTGGCCTTCACGTTGACGTTGATGCAACGCGTTTCGCATAGCCCGCAGCCGACGCAGAGATCGGCGTTGATGACCGGGGCTTCGAATCCTGAGCCTTCGATCGGCATTCCCTCATCGTCAACCTGCGTCCCCACGCGCTGAACGCCGATGGCATCGTAACCGGCGGCCTTGCACTCGACGATGCACAGATCACACGCCTCCTTGCCCGCATAGGGCAGGCAGGTGACTTCATTCACGATCGCCAGGCCCATGCGGGCGGCGGCTTTTTCGGGAAGGGGTAGGGCGCGGATCGCACCGGTCGGACAGACCTGCCCGCAATTGTTGCAACTCGGCTCACAGCCCGACCAACTGGGCACGGCCTCGGGCGTCCAGAGATTGTTGATGCCGCCGGAAAAGCTCATCGGCTGAAGCACGTTGTTCGGGCAGGCCTTGAAACATTCGCCGCAACGGATGCATAGCTGGAGGAAGTCGGGCTCGGGCACGCTTCCGGGTGGGCGGATCACGGGCACATCACTGCCGCGTGCGATCGGGAGGGGAATGCGGATGGCGGTGGCAATCACCGCGCCGGCGGCGACGCCGGTGAGCAGTCCGCGTCGGGTGAGCTTGGTCTCGTTCGTCGGCGGGTCGTTTTCGGCCTTTAGCAGATGCGTATCCCAACGATCGACAAACTTAATCGCGTGCGTCGGGCAAACCCCGCCGCAGGTCTGGCAGAGTGTGCAATCGGAGGTGCGCGTGGTGAAGTCGGCCTTGATGGCATCAAACGGGCAGATTTCGATGCACTTGTTGCACTTGATGCAGGTGTCTTCGACCTTGCGTTCCCCGGCACGAAACACATTCGCGACCGAAAACACCGCGCCACTCGGACAAACGTGCCGACACCAGAATCGCGGGCGCAGAAAACCCAATCCCAGCACGCCGAAGAAGAGCGCGATCGAAAAGATCTGACCTGCGGTAAT
>JBGSMH010000420.1:0-2944 GCA_041740275.1 Phycisphaerae bacterium | reverse complement strand
CGGCTTTCTGCGCGTCGGCGGGGAGTTTGCTCTTGAGGTCTTCGACCTGCTTGAGCAGTGACTCGGCCTTGGTCCATTCGCGCTTCTCGACGGCGGTCTTGATTTGCGCGGTCAGATCATCAACCTGCTTCTTGATCGCGTCGGCGGCGGCGTTGCCCATCTCGGCGGTCTTGTCCGCGCCAGCCTTGACCGCATCCTGCGCCGCACCGGCGGCATCCTTAGCGGTTTCACCCGCTTTTTCGGTCATCTTTTTTGACGCATCGCCGGTCTTTTCGGCGGCTTTTTCGACTTCCGTCTTTTCCTCGCAACCGAACGCCAACAAACCCGATACCGCAACTGCGGCAATCCATGAATAACGCATACGAACCTCCACTATAAGAAATGACTTCGTTCCCTGAGGCAGAGACGCCCCTGCCCATCCACATTATAGACAGGACAAGTCATCCACGGCGTAAAGATTTGGTCAGGCCGTTCTGAAAAACTCTTCATCCCAAACCGCCCGGCTTTGGCGATTTTGTGTCTTTGCGACATTTGACGCTTTCGGCACGTTTCGGATAGGTTTGTCGGGCTGTCCGCACGATTGAAAGGCCTGGTTCGTTGTTTGCCATCATCAGTGACATCCACGGGAATCTCGAAGCGCTGACCTCGGTCTTGGAAGAGATCGATCGTCGGGCGGTGCCGCACATCCTGTGTCTTGGGGATATTGTCGGATACGGGCCCAACCCTTCTGAGTGTCTGGACCTCGTTTCCAAGCGCACCCGGGCCGCTTTGATGGGAAATCACGACTTTGCGGTGCTGTTTGAACCGTTCAATTTCAATCAAGGGGCAGAGGCCGCTTGTTTTTGGACCCGCAAGCAGTTTGAGGATGATCCTGACTTGAAGCGTCGCAGCGAGCGGTGGAAGTTTATAGGCAACCTGCCCGTGCGGATTCGCACCAATGAGTTCGTCGCGACCCACGCCTCCCCGCGACGGCCGATCAACGAGTATATTTTCCCGGACGACATTTACACCAATCCGGGAAAGTTCCACAGTATTTTTGAGAAATTCGAGCGCGTTTGTTTTGTTGGACACACGCATGTGCCGGGGGTTTTCCTGGAAGGCCCGGATTTTTACTCGCCGGACGAATTGGAAAGTCGGTTTGAAATCACCGATGAGAAGGCCGTGATCAATGTCGGTTCGGTCGGGCAACCGCGTGACCGCGACCCCCGCGCCAGTTTTGTAATTGTGCATGAAAACTTTGTGGAGTTCGTGCGTGTCGCGTATGACATCGACACGACGGTAAAGAAGGTCTACGCGATCCCCGACCTTGATAATTATTTGGGGGATCGACTTAGAGACGGAAGATGAACGAACGTACCCGGCTGATTTTGTTTATTGCGGTTTCGGTGCTGGTGTTGGTGGCGTATATGCCGCTGCTCCGGCACTTTGGGTTGATCAAGGATCCGCCTCCCCCGACGACTGCGCCCACGACCTTGCCCGCGCCCACCACCGGCGCGACCACAGTCCCGGGCACCGGCGAGATCGCGCCCTTGCCGCTACCCGAGGCGACCACTCAGACCTCTGTGCCACCCGTCGCGCCGGTTCCGGAGGTTGCCCCGGCGGGAAATCTGCCGACGTTGCCTTCGATCAATGTCGCGTCCGGGTCCTCTCCGATCACGATTGGCTCAGTGGTTCGCAAGGATTCGACCTATGCCCTGGGCGTCCGCGTCGTACCCCAGGGCGGCGGGATCGATGAAGTCGTCCTCAATCGATACAAAGCGTTTGTTGACTCCGAAGACCCGTTTATTTTCGAGCAGCCCTATTCCCAGGCCGGCACCACGCCTTTCAGCACACCGACGATCACCATCAATGGGCAGAGCTACGATATCTCTCAGCGAACATGGAACACCACGCGCAGCGGCGATACCGTCCGGCTGACACTGGATCTGGCATCGCCCGGCACGGAAAAGCCACTGGTCCGACTGGAAAAGACCTTTACCGTCAATCCCCGCAGCGAAGACCCGAACACGCCGCAAGGATATGAGATCGGATTCAGCCAGACGGTGACGAATCTGTCCGATCAGGCGTTGGATATTTCGACCACGATCCTCGGGCCGACCTTTCCGCCCAGCGAAATGTCGCGCGGTGCGGATCGACAGTTGATCGGCGGGTACAAGGGACGCAACAGCGTGGTGCTTCAGTATCACGCACTGGAAAGCTTCACCAAAGACGCACCGACGAAGAATTACACGACCAACGACGACAATGAGCCGTTGTTGTGGATCGGTGCCGGGAGCAATTACTTCAATGCGATCGTCCGCCCGCAGACGCCGTGGATCGCCAGTGCGGCCGCGACGCTGATCAATCTGGACGCCAAGCCGCGTGAACATCAGATCAAGATCGCGCTGCAGACCGCTTCCACGGGTGTGATGGCACCGGGGGCGTCGAACAAGATCGCCGCTGATCTGTTTTTTGGTCCGCGTCTACGATCGCTCCTGCACAGTGCCTATTACAGCGCGGGGGCGCTGGAATATTTCCACACGCTGGAGATCAGCGGATCGTGTACCTATTGCACGTTCTCGTGGCTGGTCGATTTCCTGATGTGGCTATTGGGGATTTTCCACATCGTCTTCCGCGACTGGGGCCTGGCGATCATCGCGCTGGTCTTTATCGTCCGAGCCATTCTCCACCCGATCACCAAACGCTCTCAGGTCAATATGGCCAAGATGGCGAAAATGGGGCCGGAGATGGAGCGGATCAAGAAAAAGTACGGCGATGACAAAGAGGCGATGAACCGCGCGATGATGGAGTTCTACAAGAACCATGGCGCAACCCCCATCATGGGCTGCCTGCCGATGTTCCTGCAGATGCCGATCTGGATCGCGCTCTATTCCGGTCTGTCCACCACGTTTGAACTGCGTCATGAACCGTTCCTCTACGGACTGACCTGGATCAAGGATCTGGC
>JBGSMH010000419.1:0-6589 GCA_041740275.1 Phycisphaerae bacterium | reverse complement strand
CATTTCGTCTGTCGGAGCGACCTCTTCTTTGCAGTGCTGGCAGATTTTCCGGACCAACCGTTGCGCCAGAACCGCATTCAGGGCGGCCGAAATCAGGTAGGGTTCGACGCCGACGTTGATCAAACGCGTGACCGACGCCGGTGCGTCATTGGTATGGAGCGTGCTGAGCACAAGGTGCCCCGTCAACGCCGCCTGCACCGCGATCGACGCGGTCTCTTGGTCGCGAATTTCGCCCAGCATCACCACGTCCGGGTCTTGTCGTAGCAAAGCTTTGAGCGCCTTGGCGAAAGTCATCCCAATTTTCTCGTGCGTTTGAGTCTGATTGACACTGCCCAAGTGGTATTCGACCGGGTCTTCGACGGTGCTGATATTGAGCTTCTGCGCGTCCATCTGACGCAGCGAGGAATAGAGCGTGGTCGTCTTACCCGACCCGGTCGGGCCGGTCACCAGCAGAATGCCGTGCGGCTGATCGATCTGCTTTTTCCAGATCGTCAACGCGTTCTGACTGAAGCCCAGATCGTCCAACTTCACGTTGATCGAACGGTTGTCCAGAATACGCATCACGACCTTCTCCCCGTTGACGGTGGGGAGCGTGCTCATGCGCAAATCGATCTTGCGATCATGGACCACCGCGCGAATTCGCCCGTCTTGCGGCAGGCGTCGCTCGGAGATGTCCAGGTTCGCCATGATCTTCAAACGGCTTGTGATCGCCGGGCCCATCGAGTGCGGCGGGTTCATCGCCTCGAATAGAATGCCGTCGATGCGATACCGCACCTTCAGCGCCTTCTCCTTGGGCTCGATGTGAATATCCGATGCCCCCTGCTTGATCGCGTCGTGAATCACATAGTTGACGAACCGAATGACCGGCGATTCCGACCCGGCCTTCTCCAGATCCGTCACATCATCCAGCGCCGTCTCCTTAACGAGCTGGACATCATCCTCGGCCATGTCCTTGATGATCTCATCGACGCGGATATCGGTGTCGCCGGTGCTGAATTGCTCGACCACGCGATTGATATCGTTCGCCAGCGTGACAATGACGCGAACGTCCTTCTTGATACGACGTTTGATCTCATCGATCAAAAAGACATTGGTCGGCTCGGTGACCGCGATCACCGCAGCGGCGCCCTCGAAGCGTACGCCGATGACCAGATGCTGACGGATGTAGTCGACCGGGAGCAATTCAAACGCCTGCGGGTCGATCTTGGATTTTTCCAGATTTTCAAACGTCAGCCCCAGCGTCTCGGCCTGTGCGACCAATATCTGCTGCTCCGAGGCGGCCGACATCGTTTGCAGGATCTGAGCGATCGTCTTGCCGGGCGTTTGGCGCTGGACATTCTTCGCCTGCAGCAACTGCTCTTCGCTGATCTGTCCCCGCTCGAGCAACAACTGCTCGATGCTGCGCGGTGCGGGCTTGGCGACAGTCGGCGCCCAAAGCTGCTCAATCGGCGGATCCACGAGATCGTCGGCGGGCGTATTCCGAACCGGTGGCAGATCAATATTGGTCGAGCGGCGTCCGAACATCAGTTTTTCACCTTTACGTCAAAGCGAAAACCGCCAGTCTGAACGATCACACTCGCAGGACTGATCCGCTCCACCTTGAAGCCGTCAAACTCATCGCCTTCGGTGCGGAAGCGTCCGTTGATCATGCAGGAGCGGTTGGTGTCGCTGTACATGATCGACTGCACTTTCAGCCCTTCGACCTGCTTCATCGCGGCATTCAACCGGGCTTGACGATCGAAGTTTTCGACCGGATCGGTCGATTTGGTTTCGGCTTTGCCCTCGCTGAACGGATTGCGCGACAGGTCTTCCAGCGGCACTTGCGCTGCGGCGGGATAGTTCTTGAAGTCTTCGACCAGCTTGTCCGTGTCGCTCAATGCCCGCTGCATCGTCGCCAGGTTCTTTTTGCCATCGCCGAGGAAGGTGTTGACGGCTTTGGTGGCGTCGGATGCGTTAGCGGTCGCCGGACCGGTGCGCAGGTGCATGAGTGCCAATCCCCCGACCGCCGCCAGGATCAGGCCGCCCACAACCAGCGTGCCGCGGAAAGCACGACGCTTGGTGTCGGTCTCGGTGTCGCCCAGAAACGTATCGCTCGCTTCGGTCGGGACGACATTCGGCATGGTTTCTTCAACTTCGTTTTCGATTTCTTTCATGACTCAATCCTTCTGCGGGGCGTTAGTTCACACTCGCGACGCGGGAATTGCCGGTGCCGGGGTCAAAGAAGATGCTGATCTTCATCACCGCCTGCATCTGCCCGTCTTGTTCGTCGATTCGCGCCAGCTTCATGTCGGTGATCTTGATGATTCGCTCGAAACGCTCCAGATCGCGCATGAAGGCGTAGAACCCGAAGAAGTTGCCGCTGAGCGTCAATTCGATCTGGCGTTCGCGGAAATTGGGACCGACGATCGCCTTGGGATTGGGCTTGAAACTCTTGCTATACAGCTTGTGTCGCTCGACCAGCGTCGTCACCTGCGTGAGGATGGCGTCGACTTCCTGTTCGGCGGGGAGTTTCTTCTCGAAGACCTGGATCGCACGCTCGAGTTTTTGAAGCCGGGCGGTCATGTCATCGATGTCGCGCGACGCCCGCGCCAGATCGGCCAGACGTTGCTGTTTAACCGTGATCTCGGCCTCGAACGACTCCTTCTTCTCGCTCATGCGCTTGAAGCCGAAGAAGTATGATGCCAGCAGCAGGCCGATCATCAGCTTGAAAAAGATGATTTCACGAAGGCCGATTTTCATTGTTCCACCTTTGCCATTGTGGGCTGTTTTGCATTGGCCGCCGGACGGATGTCGGCGACGGGGCTGATCAGCATTTCCAGGCTGAATTTGCGAAGATCGTTCTCCGATCGATCCATCTGGGCACTGAGCAGCAGATTGACTTCGACGAACAGTTCGGACTCACTCAGGCTCGCAACGAACCGTGCCACCTGGGCATCGGTCGCGGCCACGCCCGTGAGCTTGATCACCGAGTCATATTGATCGGGCGGCGGAGGCAACACCGGTCCCTTGGTCTTCGTCTTGGTCGTTTTCTTGCGGGCAAATGCGGTTTGTTGCGGTTCGATCGCGGCGGCACGCTTTTTGCGAGTCATTTCCATTTCCCGAAGCGAAACGCCCGCCGGGAGTCGATTGGTGATCTCGGCCAGCATGTACGAACGTGGCACGCGATCGATCAGCGAAGCGGACAGATCCGCCTGTCGCGCCAGCACCGTTTGTCGCTCCTGCAATTGCTTCATCTCGGCGATGCGTTTGGCGGCGTCGGTGTATTGAGACTCGATTGCGGCGTGACGACCTTCGGCATCGCGTAGGCCGCGTTCGCCGGTGGTAAACGCGACCGCGATCGCACCGATCATCACCACAAACAGGGTGGCACAAATGAGATTGGTGCGGTGTTGCGCCTTGCGCACCAGATAATCTTCGGGCAGAAAGCTAAGTTGATTCGGTGCGTTCATGTTGGTCTCACTTGGTGTCGATTGTTCCTCATGCACTCTTGGCCAATGCCTGCTCGATCGCAGGCGGGCCCATCGTCAGGCCCAGTGCGATCGACCACGCCGGCTGCGGCTGAGTCGGGTCGATGCCGCTTTCCACACCCACGTCGGTTGTCTTGCCCATGCGCACCAGCGGATCGCCCAACTGTGCCGCAAGCCCAAGCGTCTGGGCGATTTGCTGGCACATGGTGCGTTGTCGCGCCTCGCCGCCGATGAAAATGAGGCGATCGACGGGACGCTGGGTAAACGTCGCTTCGTAGTAGCGACGACAAAGGTTTAGTTCATCGCACAATTGCGCGATCAGGTTCGCAGATGCGGAATCAACGCCCCGCTGCTGCTCGGCCAAATCCTCTGGCAGCGACGGCGCGACGATCGCGACATGTTCCTGCACATGACGACGATCTGATTTGGGTGCCAGCCCCAGGAGCGCAAAAGAGTGATTTTCGCTCGGCACCTCTTCAGCTTCGGCCGGATCAACCGCCGGGCGTGTATCGATCGGCTGCGGACGAACCACGGGTGCGGAGCCGGCGAGTTTGATCCGAAGCAGCTTTGCCTGTTCAAAACCGATTCCCATTCCGTCGGCAACGGCTTTGGAGAGCGTATCCCCGCCGATCGCGATCGAACGGGCGAAGTAGATCTGCCCGCCACGGGCGATGGTGACGCGTGTGGAATGGGTGCCGACATCGACATAGCAACTGGTGACATCGGCATCGGTGCGCCGACGATAGACGTGGCCGAAGCAATCGACGACGGCCTTGGGTTCGACATTCATGCCAATGACATTGAGCTTGGCTTTGCCCGCATCCTGAAGCATCTGGCCGACGACCTGTTTGGGGGTCGCCATGACGACGACCTCATTCTTGGTCTCACCATTGATATTGATTTCGCCTGCGATCAGGTGTCGCAGCACCGCCGAATGCGGATCGATGGGCAGTTTGCCTGCCAGTTCCCAGGGAAGGGCCTTTCGCGTTTCGGCATCGTCAAGGCGCGCCATGCGGACATGCTGAATCATCAATTCCGAGGATGGAACGCAAAGGACCGCGTCGCGGCCTTTGAAGTTTCCACCGGCGAGCAGTTCGCGAATCGCCTCAACAATGAACAGACTCTTGGATTCCGCCGACGCCCGCACGCCCGACGGCACATCGGTGCAAGCCGCAGCGATCAGTCGCCATTCCTTGCCATCGTACATGCACTGGGCAAGACGGATGGTGTCGGTGCCCAGATCGACCCCGATCGGTCCGGGCTTGGCGGCGAATATTCCTTTGACGAATCCGAACATTGGGCTATCTCTCCGCTGGTGACGTACGATCGGCGACGCCCGGATGCAAAAACAGCGCGAGTTTGACGTCTGTGACTGCTCCGGACGGTCGACTTATTTACAGATCGGCGCTTGTCTGGCGATGCTTAACGCCCATGCGGATTACCGGACGTTACGCCGCGAGTCTGTGAAGAATGGCTCGACCGACGCCGATTTCGCTCGCGGGCTTCGGCCGGCAAAAGTAGTAGCCTTGAGCGGCTTCGCATCCGAATGCCTGCAGTAGCGCAACGTGTTCGAGCGACTCCACCCCTTCTGCAATCAAAGCAACGTCCAGGTCACGCGCCAGCGTGACAGTTGAGCGGATGATGGCCGCCGAACGACGACTGACGGTCAAACACTCGAGAAAACTGCGGTCAAGTTTCAAGCCGTTCAGGGGAAGGCGTTGCAGATTGCTCAATGAAGAAAAGCCCGAACCGAAGTCATCGAGATAGATGCGTGGTCCGAGTTCTCGGATCGCGTGCAGCGTGCGTTCGGCAGCTTGTGGATTTTGCATCAGCGCCGTTTCGGTGACTTCGATGACCAACTTTTCGGGAGTAAAAGGGATGTCGGTCATCGCCTGGCGTAGTTGACGGAGGAAGGCTTCATGTGTGATCTGAATGCGGGATACATTGACCGTAACAAACGGTGCGGCTTCCTGGAGTTCACTTTCCCACTGCGCCAGTTGGACACACGCGGTGCGCAACACCCACTCCCCTATGGGCATGATGTCTCGAGTCTCCTCGGCCAGCGGTATGAAATCATTCGGCGGGACCATGCCGAGGTTGGGAGAGTTCCAGCGCAGCAGGGTCTCCACGCCGCGCATCGACCCGTCATCCAGCGCGACGATGGGCTGATAGTGCGCGATGAGTTCGCCACGTTGCGCCGCGCCCGGGAGGGCGTACTCCAGTTGCTGACGTTTCATCGCGTCTTCGTACATGGAGCGATCAAAGACGACATAACGCCCCCTCCCGGTCTGCTTGGCGCGATACATGGCGATGTCCGCATCGCGGAGCATGTCCTCGGCCGAGGCATAGCCAATGTGGCTTGTGGTGATGCCAATGCTCGGCGTACTGATCACTTCGTGCCCGTCGAGTTGGTACGGCTTGGTGAGGATCGTAACCAACCTGCTGGCGACGGCCTCGGCAGACGCGATATCGGGGATGTTGTCCAGGAGAATGCAAAACTCATCCCCGCCTAGCCTTGCGGCAATGGGCGAGCAAGCTTCCACTCGCGCAACGGAGTCGGACACCCGCAGTTCGCGGGTCAAACGTTCACTGATGGCGCACAGCAGTTTGTCGCCATATTTGTGTCCGAGGCTGTCGTTGATGACCTTAAATCGGTCAAAGTCGATGAACAGCAGTGCGAACTCCACCCTGGACTGACCGCTGCGTGTGGAAAGGAGCGTGAACATGCGGTCACAGAGCATCGCCCGATTGGGCAATCCGGTGAGCCGGTCGGTCAGTGCGTTCTTGCGCAACTGGCGTGTGCGTTCCTCGACGGCCGACTCGAGTTCATCGGTGCGCAGCCGTGCACGCCTAACGAGGGCATCCCGCTCCTGAAGGGAACGGGCAAGTTGTTCAAGCTCGATCGGATCGAATGGCTTCTTGAGGATCATCAGCCGATCCAGTGCCCCGGCCTGTGACGCGATCTCGTGCCACGAGTAGTCGCTGTAGGCAGTGCAGATGACGATGGTAACCTCTTCATCGAACTTGCGGATCTCACGGATGGTCTGCAGA
This sequence comes from Phycisphaerae bacterium, assembly GCA_041740275.1. Taxonomy (GTDB): domain Bacteria; phylum Planctomycetota; class Phycisphaerae; order Tepidisphaerales; family Tepidisphaeraceae; genus BPJO01. The sequence goes on along the minus strand of JBGSMH010000419.1, from coordinate 71 downwards.
CCATCCCAGCCGGGGGGCATCCGCATATCAAGGAACGCCGCAAAAAAGGGCTTGTTGTCGGCGTTGGCGTC
>JBGSMH010000418.1:0-3088 GCA_041740275.1 Phycisphaerae bacterium | reverse complement strand
GGTAGGCGGTGTTTTGCAGGATCGCCCAGACAACCTCGCCGACGGGTTTGTTCTGGGCGAGGGCTCGCCAAGTATCCAATTGTGCCTCGGTGGCGCGGACCAACTCGGAGAGCGGATCGGAGCGTTGGGCGTACTTGGCATAGGCCTGATGAAAACAGGCCGCCTCACGCGTCGGGTAGGCGAGGCGAATTTCTGCCAGTTTGTCTTCAATCCCGGACCACCCGCTGAGCGGCGAGCGCAGGAACGCCGCCAACGCCAGATCGTCGCGACGATTGATGAGCAGTTTGAGAATGCTCAGCACATCGCCGACTTCGGTGGCGGCAAAAAACCCGCTGGTGCTGTCGGCCTGCACCGGCACGCCCGCGCGTCGTAAGATCCCCGCAAAATGCTCGGCCTTGATCCGCATCGCCCGCAGGAGGATGACGATGTCGCGCGGCTCGATCGGGCGGGTCGTCTGGTCGCGCATCGCGACCTGTGCCCGTGTCGATCCGTCGAGCCCGAGCAATGAGCGAATCCGCATCGCCGCCAGCAGTGCCTCGCGTTCGTCTGAGGCAAAATCCTCGTCCGATTCATCCTCGGTTTCGGTCGTGGAAGTCGGGCGCACTTTCTCCAGAACGTGCAATTCGATCGGCTTGCCTGAAAACAACCCCGCGCCGGAAGGGAACGTCGCACCGGGTTCGAGGCGCTGGCTTTTGGTGTAGGCAACCTCCGCCGACTCGACGGTCATCAGCACTTCGAAAATGCCGTTAAGCACTTCCAGCAACGGGGGACGCGAGCGGAAATTGTTCTGCAGGTCGATCACTTTGCCGGAACCGGGCACTTCTTTGGCGTAGCGTTTGTAGCGATCGATAAACCGCTGTGGGTCGGCCTGGCGGAATCGATAGATGCTCTGCTTAACGTCGCCGACCGCGAAGTGGCTGTTGGCGTTGCCGACCAGCGAGAGGATCGTGTCCTGCACCTGATTGACGTCCTGATACTCATCCACCATGACGTGCCGGAACTGCTGTTGATATTCCAGTGCGATCTTGGATGGCGCGGGCGGGTTGCTGCCGGGTTCTTGCAGCACTTTGAGCGCCAGGTGTTCCAGATCGCCAAAATCCATCACACCGGCATCGCGCTTGGCCTGGGTGTAATCCTCGGCGAATTGCCGGACCAGATTGACGATCTGATCGGTTGCCCAGAGCGAATCCTGCACCGATGCCCGAAGCTGTTGCTCGGTGAATCTGAACAGCGGATTTTTGGTCAGGTCGGCGATCTGTTTCTTGAGCACGTTGATCCGCTCGTGCATCAATTCCTTCTCAGGTGACGTCGGTATGCGCGGCAGCGTTTCGGGCTTCCACCCCGTGACATCCGCGGCGATCGCGTCCCATGCCCCTTTCTTGAATGCCTCCACCCAACCGTCCAGTTGCGATTGGATCGTTCCGACATGGGCGACGTATTTGCTCAACCCCGGAATCGCCGCGATCGCCTGACTGAGGCGCTTGGCGGAATTGCAGAGCAGGGCGATCTCATCGGACAGTTGCTTCCGCACCGCCTGGCCGATGCGCGATTTTTGCATCGATACCGCCGCCGCTTCTTCCAGCGAGTCGCGACGATCGGCAAGCCAGCGCTTGGGGTCGATGATGCTGACCAATTTGTTGTAAAGCCCCAGAATCAGCCCGGCGATCGTCTTGGGTCGGCCGTTGGCGTACAGATCGACCAGCTTGCGAAAATCGACGGCTTTGTCATCGTCGAAGCGCCGGTCCAGCAGGCTTTCGACCAGATCGGCACGAAGCTGTTTGGCCTCATCCTCATCGAGCAGCCGAAAGCCCGGATCGACACCCAACTCGTGAAAATGTCGACGCACGATGCTCTGCCCGAAGCTGTGGATGGTCGAAATCTGGGCGGCGTTGATCAATAGCGACTGGCGTTGCAGACGCGGGTCGTTGGTGACCGCGACACGCTCGCGGATCGCCTGGCCGATCCGCTGGCGCATCTCCTCGGCGGCGGCGTTGGTGAAGGTGACGACCAGCAACTCGGTAATTTCGCACGGTTTTTCGGCATCACACACCAGATGCGCGCATCGCGCCGCCAACACCGCGGTTTTGCCCGAACCGGCGGCGGCGGAGACCAGCAGATTCGTGCCGGTCGTCTTGATCGCGTCGGTCTGGCTCGGTGTCCAATCGGTCTTCATTGCTGCCCCTCCGCATCGTCCTGCCCACGAATCCTCGCCAGTGCCTCTTCGGCCTTCAGTGGCTTGAGCACATGGTATTGATTGATCAACCGATCGAACCGACACACCCGCTTGAACTGACACATCGGGCAAGGCGATTTGTTTCGCAGCAGATACGGGTGCACGTCGATCTGACCTTCGATGATCTCGTCGGCCAGTCGGATGATCGTTTCGTGGGCGTAGATCGCCAGACGTTCAAAATCCTCAAACGGCACCGCGTCGCAGCCCGATTTGGCGAGCGTGCCGTCCTTGTTTCGTTTGATCGAAAATGCTGCGGACTTACCGGTCGATGCGAATGACTTATCCAGCAGATCGGCGGCCTGTTCGTTGATCAAACCGCGCGGTTTGTGGCGGGCATGAAACTCGGGCGTACCGGGTTCTGGGTCAGTGTCGGGTTCCTTGGTCGATTCAATCTTGCGATTGATTTGCACATACAGCGCCGCCGCCGCAGTGGTGGGTTGGCCGAACAGTTTGAGTCCGTGGGCATCGATCACCAGCAGGTAGGTCAGCAACTGAAGCGCCAGCCCATGCGCGACGGCTTCCATGTTCATCGCTTTGGCAGAACTCTTGTAGTCGATGACCGTGTAATATTGTCCGGTTTTGTCCAGATCGAGCCGGTCGATCCTGCCCCGCAGCACCACCTTATTGCCCGATGGCGTGGTCAATTCCAAAGGCGGGAGCGTCTGGTCTTTGCCAAAGACCAACTCCACATACGCCGGTGCAAACGACCCGCAACCTGCGACAAACTGCTGTGCCGCCACCAGCTTTTGCACCACCGATTCCAGCCGTTCCAGCGTGTAGCGGCTGCGCGCGTTGGAGAGGAAAATCTGGTTCCGCAACTGCTCGGCCACCTCTGTTGCGATCGCGCGAATCTGC
>JBGSMH010000417.1:0-2884 GCA_041740275.1 Phycisphaerae bacterium | reverse complement strand
GCACGCCGCGACGCGACTGCAGCAGCAACCGATCCGCCGGCCAGGGCGTGTCTGACAAATCGCTGAGATAAGTCAGCGCGTTTTCTTCGTGCGTGTAGGTTTGTCCGTCGCGTTTTTCGGTCAGATGGAAGCGGCCTTTGGTCAGGTGCTTACGCAGGTCGTCGATGGAGTCAAACTCCTGGCCGTCCTCTTTGAACAGTCGCAATAACTCTGCCAGTTTGTTCATCCGGTCGCCGTAGACCGCCATCGGGGTGGGGGCGAGCGTTTGGGCCCATTCGCCAAAGCGTTTTTCGAAGCCTTCGATGTTTCCAGAGAAATTATCGACAAACGCCTCCTGCGGGTCGCGTCCATTGTGCATGTCGCGCAGCCACGCCAGCAGCCGGGCGCGATACTTGGGGGCTTTGTCCTCCCCCTCGGCGAAGATCAAAAAATGCGTCATCGCCCACGCCTGATTGTATTGGGCGCGTCCGAGCTTCGGGTCTTTCATGCGCGACTGAAACTGCTCGCGCGTCATCGACATGAACTTGGCAAACCCGGTGAATCGGCCGGACCGCATGTCGTCGTGGAGATCGGCGATCCGCCTTGGCGGGACCTGACCGAGGATGAATTGGTTGCCGGTCCAGACGCCTTCCTCAAAAATTTGCGCCAATCCCTCGTCCAGCCAGATGGGCAGATTGGGCGAGATCGCCTCCCACGCGAACTGATGAAACGCCTCGTGCTGGAGCGTTTGACGCAGCCCGGATCGGCCCTGACCTTCCTCAAACCCCGCCAACGCGCGCTGGGCGGGGATGAAGATCCCGGCCGAGTTGGGTACGCGGTTGCCGGTGAACTTGGCGTAATCGGATTTCTTTCCAAAAAGGTGAACTTCAAACTTTTGGCGCGGCGGCGACTCAAAATCCGCCAGCCGCCGGGCGTATTCATCGTACATCGCGTCCAGTCGCTTGCCGTAATCGCGGACGATTGCGGGGTCCAGGTCGCTGTGGATGCGGTAACGCCGGGTTTCGGTGGTGGTCGTTCCCGCCAGTGCCGACGAAGCGATCAGCAGAATCGTGCCGATGATTCCGACACATCGAAGTGCAGAATAATCGCGCGAAACCGGCGTTGCGGATGAGGAAGGCGGGGCTGGCGTTTTGTATTCGTCCATCACTGCTCTATCATTGTCGGACTTTTCATGAATAACAGTCCACAAGACACCAGCATTTACGAACAAGAGCGTCGCGCCAAGCTGCAAAAACTGCGCGATCTCGGAATTGACCCCTTCGGACAGCGAACGGAGGGGCTGGAACCGCTGTCGGCGATCCGGGCACGCTATCAGCCCGAAATGGGTCATGACGGCGGCCCGGTGGTCAAAGCGGCCGGGCGAATCATGCTCAAACGCGACATGGGCAAGCTGTCGTTCATCACCCTTCGCGATGAATCCGGCGATCTGCAAATCGGGATCGATAAGCGCAAAGTCAGCGATGCCGCATGGGAAGTGCGCAACAATCTCGACCTCGGCGACATCATCACCGTCCAAGGCGCGCTGGGCGTGACCAACAAAGGGGAGACCACCATCTGGGCGTCCGACCTCAATATCGCGTCCAAAAGCCTGCTGACGCCACCCAGCAAGCACGAAGGCCTGACCGATGTCGAAGCCCGCTACCGGCAACGCTACGTCGATTTATTTGCCAATCCCGATGTGATGCGCGTGCTGAAACTGCGCATCGCGATCGTCGATGAGATTCGCAATTACCTCAAGAGCAAGGGGTATACCGAAGTCGAAACCCCCATGCTCCAGTCCATCCACGGCGGCGCCGCGGCGCGGCCGTTCGTCACGCACCACAACGCTTTGGACATGAAACTGTATCTCCGCATCGCGCCCGAATTGTTCCTCAAGCGCCTTCTGGTCGGCGGATTCAGCAATGTTTTTGAAATCAACCGCAATTTCCGCAACGAAGGCATCTCGCCGCGACATAACCCCGAGTTCACGATGCTGGAGGCGTACGAGGCCTTCGGATCGTTCGAAACGATGGCGGATATGGTCGAGGAAATGGTGACCACGGTCGCGCAGAACGTGTTCGGGACGCTTGTGATCAGCCACAGAGACACAGAGGGCACAGAGACCAAGACGATCAATCTGACGCGTCCGTGGCGGCGGGTGCGGATGGTGGATTTGGTGGAGGAGCGGACGGGTTGGAAGTTTGACAAGCAATCAGTTGATTCTCAACCTGACCATGTGCTAGACCGACTGGGCTTGGCCTATACTCAAGCAGGTCGTAAGGTTTTTGTTGGTGGCAAGGTTTACGACTTTGCAGACGCGCAGTGGTCGGTAGAAGACATCGCAATAAATAAAGCTGGATTGCTCGATCGGCTTAAGCAGTTAAGTCCTGCCGAGCAGCTCGCGGAAGTGTACGAGAAGTGCATCGAACCCACACTCATCGATCCCTGCTTCGTCACCCACGTTCCCAGTGTGATCATCCCGCTGGCCAAGGAGAACAAGGACGACCCGTTCTTCGCCGACGTGTATGAGCTGGCGATCAACGGCCAGGAAATCAGCCCGGGTTATACCGAATTGAATGACCCCGACACGCAGCGAAAGCATTTTGAGCACCAGGTCGGCGACCGCGAAGAGCAGCAGCACGTCGATGAAGATTTCCTGACCGCCCTCAAATACGGCATGCCCCCGGCGGGGGGGATGGGGCTGGGCATCGACCGACTGGTCATGATGCTCACCGGCGCCGAAAGCATCCGCGACGTCATCCTCTTCCCGCTGATGAGGCCACAGGGGTGATGATGCGATTCCACTGGAATGCATGGAATCGGCACCATGCCACGCGCCATGGCGTGACCGAAGCTGATGCCGAGTTCGTGGTGCGGTCTGTCGCGGACGCCCGATACGAACGTC
>JBGSMH010000416.1:0-2194 GCA_041740275.1 Phycisphaerae bacterium | reverse complement strand
CACCGAGATGCGCCGGGCATCCGGCCGCGCGCCCGCCGATGCGCTTAAGACACCCGGAGTCGTGCCTCCCCATTGCGTCGATGCCTTCAGCGACAGGACCAGAACGATCAGGCCTCCCAGGAGCAGGGTCGCGCCGCGCTGGATCCTCGCCCGACGATCAAAATGTCCCTGTCGAACTGACGCGTCCAAGGCGCGGATCTCATCTTTTAGCCCTTCATCCTCGGGTCGTGAGACCAACTCCGCCATCAGCTTGGACGGTCGCTCTGCCACCAGCGGGCTTTGCTCTCGGTCGTTCAGATGCATCGACACCAGACCCGCCGCCAGCACCACGCAGAAAGCCCCGGACACCCAGGCAATACGCCGCGCCGCCGCCAGCAGGTGCAGCCTGAGCTGCTGATCGCGAATGGGAAGATGTAGCGGCGTGCGGGTCATGCGGGCAGATCCTTGTTTCCCGTGATCGACGACGGATTTGCATCGGCGGGGCACAAGCGGAAGCACCGCGCACACGCCAGGCAGTTACCTGAGTCTGCGGTGTAATCTCCGCTGCGACGGCGCACCGCGCTGAAAACCAGCTTTATCCAGATGATCAGCCCCATCCACACGCCCAGCCACGCGCCGCCGACCGCGAACCGCTTCTGCACGACACCGGCCTCGGCATAGATGTCCGCGCCTTCGCGACCCGACTGCGCGACGGCATCCAGCCAGTCCTTGTCCGTTGCCAGTGCCTTGCCAAGCTCACTTCGATCGACCGCCTCGGCAAGCATCACCCTGGCATCCATGCCCGCCAGTGCCGGACCGGCTCGATGCCCCGCCCAAGCGAGGGCACCGATCAGTAAAGGCCCACACAGGAGCAACGCAGCAAACCGCTTGCGCTCGCCATTTCCGATGCGCGGCTGTCGCGCTCCGGTCGGCGGATGAATCGCGCCGAACGGGCATGCCTTTTCACACAGCCGGCAATCAATACACTTGCTGGGCGTGATCGAAACACGCCATTTCGCCAGAGGCGAGAGGATCGCCAGTAACGCCCCGTACGGACAGATAAAGCGGCAATAGATCCTCCCGACAAACATCCCTGCCACCAGAAGAATTGCACCCAGAAACAGCATTTGCCCCGGCCCGCTCATGCGGAAGAATCCCACGAACGGGTCATACCGGCAGATGATGTAGTCGCTACCGACCGCCGCCATCAGCACCGCCAACCCCAGGTAGGCGTATGGGAACAGTCCCAGGCCCGCGTCGATCCATCGCGGAAGCTGCACCGGCTTCCACACAAATACATCCTGAATCGCCCCCAACGGGCAAACGCCCGCGCAGAACACACGCCCTGCGATCAACGCCACGACCAGCGGCATCACGAAGAACGCGACGACCACCCAGGGAATCGCGACCCCTCCGAAAACCGCTTGCGACACATTCTGCACCGATCCGATCGGACACACGCACCCTTGTCGCCAGAACCCGAAATACGCCAGCGATAACGCCATCACTGCGAATACGCCCGCTCGCGAGCGCCGCTTGTGGATCAGGTATGCTGCGGCACCCATTGCCAACCCCAGCACCGCCACGTCCACATACGCCCAGACGGCTGCGCGACCCGCCGACAGTTGGGTCTCGGGGATTTGGTGCCCGGAGCGAAACTCCGGGGGAGGGAACCGCTCCTCGCCCCACGCCACCGCCGTGAACGCCAGCAGGAGTAACCCGGCCAACAGCGTCATCCCCACGCCAGCCCTTGGTGCGCCCGTGCGGCAATCATGTTCTATCTGAGGCCGTGTCTTCATCCGGTCCTCGTCTTGGTCTTGATCAGATAAGGCCGGTCCGCTGGCACCTGTTCGATGGCTTGCGCCGGACAGTTGGCCGCGATCGCGCACCAATTGCAGTGGGCGCATTCGTGCTGATCGATCTGGAGCATCAACGACCCGTTGCCGAATATCGTGCATCCCTTGACGCACTTTCCACACCCGATGCACAGGTCGGCGTCGATGGTGTATTCGTAGTACGGGTCTTCGACATATCGGCGTTTGAGGGCGTCAGTCGGACACAACTGGTTCTCCGCGCCGGTGTTCAGTGCATTGGGATCGGCGTGAAAGAACCCCGTACACAGGTCGCAATACCCGCACAGTCCATAGGCATGAACGCACTTCACCGCCGAGGTCTTCAGTACACAGTTTGTCGCGCATTTCCCGCACTGGATGCA
>JBGSMH010000415.1:0-17614 GCA_041740275.1 Phycisphaerae bacterium | reverse complement strand
GGACCGGGATATCGTCGAATTGACCAATTTGCAGCGGCAATCCCTCTTCGATGAAGCCGACGCCAGCGCACACAAGCCCAAAGCCCTCGCCGCCACCGATCGATTGGTCAAGGTCAACTCACGTGTGCGGATCGTTCATGCGATCCTGGATGTCACCCCCGACACCCTCCCCGACTTGATCGACACGCACCATCCGACGGTCATCATTGACGGCACGGACAACGTTCAAACGCGTTACCTGATCAACGATGCGTCGATCGCCAATCAGATCCCCTGGGTCTACGGGGCGGCGACGGGCGTGGAAGGGCGTGTGATGCCGATCGTGCCGGGACATACGCCGTGCCTGCGGTGCATCTTTCCCAATCCGCCGGAGCCGGGCGAATTGCCGACCTGTGATACGGCGGGTGTGCTCAACAGTGCCAGTGCGGTGGTGGCGTCGATCCAGTCGGCAGAGACGTTGCGGATGATCGTCGAAGACCCGCAAAATGCCCGCCCGGAAATGATGACGATGAACCTCTGGACCCGACGGTTTCGCACCATCGATCTTTCCGATGCCCGCCGACCCGATTGCCCGGCCTGCGGACAGAAGCGTTTCGATTTTCTACACAGCACCACCCCCATGACCGCCACGCTCTGTGGCCGAAACACCGTTCAGGTGCGCATGCATAATCCGCCCGGCCGCGACACGTTCAATCTGCTGGATCGGCTGCGCACCCATTTGGGCGGCGTGGTGAAAGATGTGCAGCAAACGCCTTATCTGCTTCGGGCAACCGTGGATGAGACCACCGAACTGAGCATCTTCACCGACGGCCGAGTGCTGGTTCACGGGACCAACGACCCGGCGGTCGCCCGGTCGATCGTGGCGCGGTATCTCGGGTAGTCTGACGCAATCAACATGACCGAAACGCCGCCCACCCAACGCCACTGGATTGACCCGCTGATCGTCATCGCGATCACGCTGGCGGTCTTTGTGCCGGTGCTGTCGACGCCGTTTTCGATTGTGGATGACTACTTGATGATCGTGGACAACCCCGATCTTGCACCGCCGACCTGGGAGGGGTTTCGCAAGCAGTGGATCACGCCGCAATTTCACCTGTATGCACCGGTGTCGTATGGATTGATGTACGCGATTGGCGCGATCGAAGGCGGTGGGCGCGGGACGTCGCCACTGCCGTTCAAGATCGCGTCGTGGATCATTCACGCACTGGCGACCGGTGCGGCGTGGTGGGTGATCCGCCTGCTGACGCAAAACCGCGCCGCCGCGATCATTGGGGCGTTGATCGTGGGGCTGCATCCGTTGCAGGTCGAATCGGTGGCGTGGACGACCGGCCTCAAAGACCTGCTCTGCGGCGGGTTCTCGTTCCTGACACTCGCGCTCTATCTGAAGTATCTGGATGTCCGACGTGCCCGTTGGCGACGCTTGGCGATCGCAGCCGCGATTCTGGCGGCGATGTCCAAACCAACCGCAGCGCTCCTGCCGCTAACGATGTTGGTGATCGACTGGGCGACGCGCGATGAACCGTGGCTATCGCGCATCCAACGACTTTGGCCATTCGCGTTGGTGACGCTGTTCAGCATCGGGACAATCATTGTCGTCCAGCACGGCGTCGGAATCGCTCGCGCGCCCCTCTGGGCGCGGCCGCTGATCGCGATGGATTCGCTCGCATTTTACTTGATCAAGATCGTCGCACCGGTGAACTTGTCGATTGATTACACCCGCACGCCGCAGGCGATCATCGCGTCGGGCGCGATCTATTGGACCTGGATCATCCCGACGATCGTTTTCGCCTTGCTACTGGCGACCCGATCTCGAAAGACCATCGTCGCGATCGCGTTGTTTGTCATTCCTATTTTGCCTGTATCCGGGCTGGCGACGTTTGACATGCAGCAATACACCACCGTCACCGATCACTACGCCTACCAATCGCTATTGGCAGTGGGATTGCTGGTTGCGCTTGTAATCGGGCGTTGCCGTGTCCGGGTGTGGTCGGGCGTGATCGTGTTGTGCGGGCTGGCGATCGTCTCGGTGAATCGCTTGATTCTGTGGCAGGACGTTCGCGTACTGTATACGACCGATTTAGTGCATAGCCCGCAGTCCAAGTTGTTGACCGAATCGCTGGTTTCGGTGGCGATCGACGATCAACGCTGGTCTGAGGCCGAAGCGTTGGCGAGACGTGCACTGGAAATGCGTCATCACGCAGGCGTCTATGACAATCTGGCAATGGCGCTCGAAGCCCAGGGACGGGATGCCGCCGCCGCCGCCGCCGCCGCCGAGATATTCAAACTGAATCCAAAGCTGCAGGTCCCGCGCATCCAACAGATTCTTCGGCTTGCCGCGCGGCTGCGCGATGAAGATCTGGCGATCCTGGCGACCCGGCACTGGATCGAACGCGAGCCGCGCAACCCCGCCCCGCGCGCTCTGCTAAAGCAAATTGAAGCCTCCCAGAAGCGGCCAACCACGGTGCCGGCAGAGGTCTCACCATGACGCCGGAAGCGGAGTCAACGAAGAGTTCGCGCACCGATCTGCTGATCGTGTTGGGCGTTGTGCTGCTGGTCTTCTCGCCGGTCCTGTGGACCCCTTTTTCCCCGATCGACGACTTCTCGATGCTCCGCAATAACCCGGCGTATGCCAGCCCATCGTTGCAGGGCTTCATCCAGCAACTGACCACGCCCCAGTTCAATATCTACGCGCCGCTGACGTACGCGATTTGGTACCTGATCGGGGCGGCGACGTGGTCGCAAGACGGGTTGCCGGTGATCGGGTTCAAGATTGCTTCATGGCTCGCCCACGCCGCAACTGCGGCGGCGGGGTGGTGGGCGATTCGACAATTCGTCCCCGCGCGCCTGGCGTCATTGGCAGGCGGGTTGGTCATCGGCCTGCACCCGATCATGGTCGAATCGGTCGCCTGGACGACCGGCCTAAAAGACCAACTCTGCGCCATCTTCACCTTTGCCACGATTGCGATGTACGCCCGATCCGTCCACGCGACGCCGCGTCCAAAATGGGCGAGGCGATGGGCGATCATTTTCAGCATCCTGGCGATCCTCGCCAAACCCACGGCAGTCGTTTTGCCAGCGGTGTTGCTGGCGATCGATCTGACGGGCCGATCCACGTCTTGGCGAAAACGTCTCATCTGGCTGTGGCCTGTCCTCCCGGCGGCGGGGGTGATGTCGCTGATCATGCTCAATGTGCAGCATGCCACCGACGTCCCTCGTATCCCGATCGAACTGCGCCCCCTTGTCGTCGGCGACACGCTGGCGTTTTACATCAGCAAGATCGCCATGCCGATTCATCTGGCGATCGACTATGCCCGCACACCCCAATCGATCCAAGCCACCGGCCAACTGTTTTTCACATGGCTTCTGCCGGCGGGCGTGGTCGCTTTCGTGTGCTGGTCCCGCTCGCAGATCGCGATCCTGTCGCTAGCGCTATTGATCATTCCCATCTTGCCAGTCAGTGGGTTGATCACGTTTGATATGCAGCAATACAGCACCGTCGCCGACCATTACGCCCAGCCGGCGATGATGGGGATTGGGCTGATGGTCGCCTATGCGATCGATCGACAGCGACGGATCGGATTGTTCATCGCACCAGTGCTGATCATTCTGGTTTGGCTGTCGATCGCACGTCTGATGCTCTGGCAATCGCCGGTACAGTTGTACGAGCAGTCGTTGCGGGTCGCGCCAAACAGCACGCTGGCTCGCGGTGCGTTGGCGTCGTTGGCGTTTGAACGAAACGATCCGCAAACCGTCGAGCATTTGATGCGGGAGATCATCGCGATCCGTCCGAGCGTCGTGGCGCATGACAATCTGGCTCAATCGCTGCTGATGCAGAATCGCCCCATCGACGCGGCGACCCATGCCAAAAAGGCGCTTGCGTTTGGTTCTGACAAAGTTTCGGCTTCGCGGGCGCGCCAGTGGCTTCAACTCGGACAGCAAATTAACGATCCCGAACTCATCCGACTGGCGGCGGCGCATTGGGAGATGATGGAACCGGACAACCCCGCACCCCAAGCGTATCTTCGTCCGATCGCCCCATAGTTTGCCGTTGATGCGTTCATCCCTAAACTGATCAACATGGGCAGGACAATGTCGCAGCGGGAGGCGGTGAACCGACTCAAGGAAGTCGCGCATCACGCCAAAGCCAGCGTACACGGGGTGGAGGCGGTCGAATACACGCATCACGCACGCCTGGTCACCACCGCAATCGAGGCGTTTGGAGATGATCCCGATGCCGCTTTTTTTGTCGAATCGCTCCCGCCATCGGTTCGCATCCCACGCCCAGACCTGGTGATCGCCCACCCGTCGATCGGCGTGTTGGTGATCGAGAACAAGGGCATTTCGATCTCGGATATTCACGATGTCCGTGCCGATGAGTTGTCGATCCTGCGGGATGGTTCGCCGCAATGGGAACACCCGTTTATGCAGGCCGAGAAGGTGATGTTCAAGATCAAGGATTTGCTGAAGAAACAGGTGGGGATCAAGTCGATCACGTTCAACCGGATGGCGGCGTTGTCGGCGATTTCGGATGCGGCATTTAAGGCCCGATTCGGCGGCAGTTGGGAGTTTCACACCATCTTTGCCGACGCCCTCGACGACCCGGCCGATTTTCGGATTTATGTCTCCGGGTTTGTCGATAACCAGTCTCCCAATCTGTTCGCCGATGCCCGTATCGGGCCAAATGCGATCGCGGCGCTGAGGTCGATCTTCACCGGCACCGCAGCGCTGTGGCCGCCGCGAGCGAGGCGGAGTCGCAAGGTCGCATCGCCTGCTCCGGCAACGCCCGAATCAACCCCGATCACACCAGAAATGCCAGCCGCTCCCACGTTTGGCGATCACATTCACGCCCTGGATTCCCAGCCTCGCCAGCACACCGAACAGCAGAAGGAATTGCTTCGGGTCGATCCGCGTTTCGGGCATCGGCTGTTTCGCGGCGTGGCGGGCAGTGGGAAATCCGTCATCCTCGCCGGGATGGTCGCCCGCACCTTGCGCCGCATCGTCGCGTCATCCGATGCCGAACCGCAACTGCTCGTCTGCTGCTACAACCGCACGCTGGTTCATTTCCTCTCTGACAAAATCGATACCGAGTTGTCGCGCCTGTGCTGGGACACGTTAAGCCCGAAAATGATCCGCGTTGTGCATTACGAAAGGCTCGTACGCGATCTGATCAAGCAGGAGCCGCGACTTCGCACCAAATACGGCTTTAACAACCCCGTCGAGCGTGCCAAGGCAATCGTGCAGGCATGGGACGCGATGCCAGAGGCCGATCGACAGCGTCTTCGTTTCGACGCGGTTTTTGTCGATGAAGCCCAGGACCTGGAACCGGCCGAGTTTGAGTTGCTCAGACGGCTGGCGATCAGTCGTGAGAACGGCGAGCAGGCACTGACGATTTTCTACGACAACGCCCAGAACATTTACGGCAAACTCACGCCGACATGGGAGCATTTGGGCATCAATATCGTTGGACGCACGACGTACCTTGATGAGTGCCTTCGCAACACGCGGCAGACGCTTGAACTGGCGATGAATGTACTGGTCGGCTCCTGTGCCCCGGCGGGTGTGCGGGCGACCACGCGACAATTTGCGGATCTGGCAAATCTGAGATCGCGCGGGTTGATCGATGAAACTGAGGATCGGATTGGTGTGCGATTTTGTCGTCGCCAGGGAAGCTCGCCGGTGGTTCGGCAGTTTGGGTCGCGTCGCGATGAGACGCGGTGGGTGGTTGATGAGATCGAACGGCTGATTCGCGATCAATCCGTCAGCCCGGCGGAGATTTTGGTGCTGTATCAGTCGCACAAGGATTTTGTCCCCAATCTCCCCATGCAACTGGCCGCCTTGGCGGGGAAGTTGGAGTTTGCGGTGCGGATGGTCGACAAGGATCACCCCGGCGAAAAAGACGCCCCTTTGATTCAGCCCGGCGTGCTGACCACCAGCACCATCGCCAGTGCCAAGGGATATGACGCGCCGATTGTCTTTCTGATCGGGTGTGATCGTCTTGACGTTGACACACGAGGCAGGGCGCTGTTCTACGTCGGTGCCACCCGCGCCAGGCACTTGCTCTATGTCACGGGGATCGACGCCGACCAGAATACGCTCGTTACCGAAGCGAAAATGTGCCTCGATACGATGGTCGGGCATGCCCGATAAGACCATTTGAATCGCGATAAGCTTGCGGCGTAACGGTGGGGTGCGACAAAATGAATCGTTACCGTTCGCGGGATGCGATCTTGCCAAGTTGGGGCGTTTCGATGAATATGCCGGTTTCTACATCCAATTACAGAGGAAGGAGCCATTTCGATGGCATTTGAATCGGATCGAAAGCAAAAGTTTACATTTGGACTCTGGACCGTCGGCAACGTCGGTCGTGACCCGTTTGGCGGGCCCACGCGTGAGCCGCTGGACGTGCGCGGCATCTGCGACATGCTCGGCGACGCCGGGGCGTATGGGGTCAATTTCCACGACAATGACCTGATCCCAATCGACGCCACCCCCCAACAGGCGGCGGAGATCAAGAAAGAGTTCAAGAAGGGCCTGAAAGACAACGGCCTGGTCGCCCCGATGGCGACGACCAATCTGTTCTCCGATCCGGTCTTCAAGGACGGGGCATTTACCAGCAACAACGCCAAAATCCGTGCCTACGCGATCCAGAAGACCATGCGGGCAATGGACTTAGGCGCAGAGTTTGGCGCAAAAATCTATGTCTTCTGGGGCGGCCGAGAAGGGTGCGAAACCGACGCGGCCAAGAACCCGGTCGATTCGATCAAACGCTTCCGCGAAGCGATCGACTTCCTTTGCGAATACTCAATCAGCAAGAAATACAACTTCAAGTTCGCATTTGAAGCCAAGCCCAACGAGCCGCGCGGGCATATGTATTTTGCCGTCACCGGATCGTACCTGGCACTGATCCCGACACTGAAGCACCCCGAAATGTGCGGCGTGAATCCCGAAGTCGCCCATGAAACGATGGCAGGGCTCAATTTCACCCACCATGTCGCTCAGGCATTGGAAATGAAGAAGTTATTCCACATCGACCTGAACGATCAGGAGATGGGCCGTTACGATCAGGATTTCCGCTTCGGCCAGGCCAACATCAAGCAGGCGTTTTTCCTCGTCAAACTGCTGGAAGACTACAAATACGACGGCCCGCGGCATTTCGATGCCCACGCGCTGCGAACCAGCAACTATGAGGACGTCAAGGAGTTTGCCAAAGGGTGCATTCGTTCTTACATGATCCTCAAGGACAAAGCCCGGCGTTGGAACGAGGATAAGGAAATCCAGCAGCTTTTGCAGACGATCAACGTCGATGATCAGTCGGTGGCGAAGCTGACAAAGAAGTTCAGCGTCGGGAACGCCAAAAAGCTCTTGGAAGCCCCGCTGGATCGCGTCGAACTGGCCAAATCCCCGCTGCCCTACGAGCGGCTGGATCAGTTGACGATGGAAGTGCTGATGGGTGTCCGCTGAGCCAGCTTTTTGTCGTGCACCAAGATCGAATCCGCCCGCGCCACAGACGGCGCGGGCGTTTTCTTTGAATGCAGTCGATATGGTCGGATAGGTTGATTCGACGGATCGGGTACGATCTCATATCATTTCGGACTATTCTATTTTCAGGAGCATGATTCGTGAGCAAGGTTCGTTTTGCGGTGATCGGTCTGGGCAACATGGGGTCGTCACACTGCGGGTACATCCCCAAGATGGCGGAAGCGGAAGTGACGGCGGTGTGTGATATCGACGCTGAAAAAACCGACAAATGGGCGAAGGAATTGGGCGTGCCTGGCTTCACCAATTCGGACGAATTGCTCAAAGCCAAAATCGCCGACGCCGTGCTGATCGCCACTCCACACTACGACCACCCGCCGATCGGGATAAAGGCACTTGAGACCGGGCATCATGTCCTGGTTGAAAAGCCGATCGCCGTCGGAACCAAAGCCGCCAATCAATTGATTACGGAAGCGAAAAAATACCCGAAACAGGTTTTCGGGATCATGTACAACCAGCGATCGAACCCGATGTACGGGAAAATGCGAGCGATGATCGCCGAAGGGGAGTTGGGCGAGATCACACGGGTGACATGGCTGATAACCGACTGGTTCCGCACCTGGACCTACTACGCCTCAGGCGGCTGGCGCGCAACATGGGCGGGTGAAGGCGGCGGGGTGCTGATCAATCAGTGCCCGCACAATCTCGACCTGATCCAGTGGATCACCGGCATGATGCCCAACCGCGTGACGGCGGTCGGGTTTATTGGAAAAACGCACCCGATCGAAGTGGAAGACGAGATGAGCGCGATTCTGGAATACCCCAACGGTGCGATCGGCCATTTTGTCACATCGACCGGCGAAGTCCCCGGAACCAACCGTCTGGAAATCTGCGGCACGCAAGGCAAGATCATCGCCGAGAAGGGCAAGTTAACGTTCTACCGCACGCGGGAAAATGTCGCAGAAGTAAACCAGAAATCACCCGAATCGTTTGCCTCGATCGAGACTTGGACGATCGACATCAGCTATCCCCGGTCGCCCGGCATTGGCGAACACCAACGCATCACGCAAAACTTCGTCAGTGCGATTCAGAACGGAACGCCGCTGCTCGCACCCGGGCACGAAGGCGTGCGCGGGCTGGAGATCGGCAACGCGATGTTGATGAGCGCGATGCAGAAACGCGGCGTGGACCTGCCCCTCGACGGTGCGGCTTACGAGCAACTCCTGCTCGACCTCGCCAAACAGTACGGCGGGAAAAAGACGCTGGAAACCAAACAGGTCCAGGCCGATCTGTCCGCGTCGAGCGCATCGTTTAGGTAACATCGCCACCCGCGACAACGCCCCGTTTTGCCAATGGATCGATACATAAACATCCTCTCTGCGCTCTCGTCGAGCCGCCGCGTGCTGGTTACGACGCATGTCCGCCCTGACGGCGATGCCCTGGGATCAGCGGCGGCGATGGTGTTGGCGCTGCGGCACAAATGCATCGACGCCAAAGTTCTCCTGATCTCCCACTTGCCAACCAAGTACGCATTTGTTTTCAAAGACCTGGGCATTGACTGGATCGACGTCGAGAGCGGCTATCCCGATGATTTCTCGCTCGATGGCTATGACACGCTGTTGGTGGTTGATACCGGGACTTGGTCGCAATTACCGGGATTGAAGCCTTTTGTCGAGAAGTTTGCTGGCAAGAAGCTGGTCGTCGACCATCACCAGACCCAGGAAGATTGGGCCGATCACAAGCTGGTCATCACCGAAGCGTCGGCGGCGGGGGAGATCGTCGCGGAACTGATTGAGCAATGGGACGTGCCCATCACCGCGCCGATCGCGACCGCGATCTTCGTGGCGATCGTCTCAGATACCGGCTGGTTCCAATTCAGCTCAACGCGGCCGTTCACGCTTCGGCTGGCGGCGCAATTGATCGAGGCGGGGGTCGATACCGATGCGTTGTATCAACGCCTGTACCAAAACGAGCGGGCCGAGCGGATCGCGCTACAGACGCGTGCGATGCAGTCGATGCAACTGCTGGCCGATAATCGGCTTGCGGTGATGCGGATCACGCGGCAGGATTTTGCCGAAACGAATGCGGACGTGCCCGATACCGAAAATCTGATCAACGTGCCGCTGGCGATCCGCACGGTCGAGGCCAGCATATTATTGGTCGAACCGCCCGTCGGGGGCGCGATCCGGGTGAGTTTTCGCAGCAAAGGGTCGTTGGATTGCGCTAAATTTGCAGAACAGTTCGGTGGTGGTGGGCACAAACGCGCCGCCGGGGCGAAGCTGGATGGGTCGATTCAAACGGTTGATAGCACCATCGTCAGCAGTTTATTGAAACATTTCAGATGATCCGGAACAGTCCTTCGACCAATTAGCCGATCCAAATTACATTGGCGACACCCGGCGCGTGGGGTATGCTCGACCACTTGCAGATTGTTGTCGCCTTGGCAGAAAAGGAAATCCCCTCATGTGCGGAATCGTTGCTTACGTCGGTCGAAAAGTGTGTCAGCCAGTGTTGATTGAAGGACTGAAGCGGCTGGAATATCGCGGGTACGATTCGGCGGGGATTGCGGTGATTGGGGACGACAACCGGATCGAGATCCGCCGGGCGGTGGGGCGGATTTCGGTACTGGAAAACAAGATCGCCGACACAGATCCGCTCCCCAGTTCCAGCATTGGCATGGCGCATACGCGATGGGCCACCCACGGTGCGCCGACCGAACTCAATGCCCATCCCCATACCGACGACGACGCCCAGATCGCATTGGTCCACAACGGCATTATCGAGAACTATTCGGCGTTGAAAAAATACCTGGAATCCAAGGGTCACGTTTTTCATTCGCAAACCGACACCGAAGTGCTGGCGATGCTGATCGGCCACGTCTATCGCGAGTTGAAAGACTCCGACCTTAAACTTCGTCCCGGCCAGTCGCTATTGGCCAAGGCGGTGCAGAACGCCTTGCACGAAGTCGATGGAACCTATGGAATCGCGGCACTGTGTCGCGACGAACCGGATACGCTGGTGGTTGCACGCAAGGGCAGCCCGTTGATCATCGGCGTGGGCGATAACGAATATGTGGTCGCCTCAGATGCTGCCGCGATCGTGGAGCATACGGCGCAGGTGATCTATCTGAACGACAACGAGATGGCGGTGCTGCGGCCGGAATACATGCACACCACCACGATCGACGATGTGACCATCAGTCCGGTGATTCAGCAGTTGGAAAGCAAGCTCGAAGAATACGAGTTGGGCGACTACGAACACTTCATGCTTAAGGAGATTTTTGAGCAGCCGCAGGCGATCGAGAACTGCCTGCGTGGCCGCGTCGATGCGCGTGAAGGCCGGATCGTGCTGGGTGGGTTGGCAACCCTGTCGCGCGACCTGGCCAAAGCCCGTCGCTTCATCCTCACCGGCCAGGGCACCGCCTGGCACGCAGGATTGGTCGGCGATTATCTGTTTGAAGACCTGGCGAAAGTGACGACCGAAGCGACCTACGCCAGTGAGTTTCGCTATCGAAACCCCTTGGTGGAAGAAAACACGGTGATGGTCGCGATCAGCCAGTCTGGTGAAACCGCCGACACACTGGCGGCACTTCGCGAAGCACGCGAAAAGGGCGCGCTGGCGATGGGGCTGGTCAATGTCGTCGGTTCGACGATCGCACGGGAGACCGATGCGGGCGTCTATTTGCACGCCGGGCCGGAAATCGGCGTCGCCAGCACGAAGGCGTTTACCTGTCAGCTCGCGACGCTCACCATGCTGGCGATCTATATTGGTCGCCGGCGGTTTATGAGCCAGCCGCAGGCACAGGAACTGATCGAAGGATTGGTGGCGATCCCCGACCAGATGCGGCGGATTTTGGAACAAAACGACGTCGTGCGCGAGATCGCGGTACGATTCGCCCAGGAAGAGAACTGGCTGTTCCTTGGCCGCGGCTATCACTACCCGATCGCGTTGGAAGGGGCGCTGAAGCTGAAGGAAATCAGCTATATCCATGCCGAGGGCATGCCCGCCGCCGAGATGAAACACGGGCCGATCGCACTGATCAGCGAGGGCATGCCAGTGGTGTTTATCGCCACCCGTGGGCACCAGTACGAAAAGGTGATCAGCAACATCGAAGAGGTCCGTGCCCGTGGCGGCGTGATTATCGCGGTCGCCACCGAAGGCGATACCAATATCTCGCGCTACAGCGACCATGTGATCTATATCCCCAACACGCTCGAACCACTTCAACCGTTGCTGAGCGTCTTGCCGCTGCAACTGCTCGCCTACCACGCGGCAGTGATTCGCGGGTGCAACGTTGATAAGCCCCGAAATCTTGCCAAAAGCGTCACCGTCGAATGATGTGGTTTGGGGTGGACGAGCAGGCAATTACCGACCTAAAGTTGGTTTATGCCGCTATCAACCCGATTCATCGATCCACTCGAACCGCGCCAGTTGCTGGCTGGCGATGTGCTGTTCATTCGTGGAGCCGATCGGTCTGGCGGGTTTCTCGAAGCGACCAACGACTTCCAACGCACCGAGCAACTGGCCGACATCAATAACGCCGCGACCTCAGGCGGAAATCACGGCTGGAAGCAACTCGCTGACCTCTTGCGCGCGAACGGCTATACCGTTTCGCAGATTCAGGAACCGCTCGAATCCGGTGCCCCATCGACGGGTCAAACCACTGGCGCACCCCTGGCGCTGGATCAGATCAATCTCGACCAGTACGACACGATCGTCTTTGCATCCAACAACGCGACGTATTCCAACGCCTCGATCAATGCCGTGGAAGATTATGTGCGTGATGGCGGGGGCGTGATCTTTATCTCCGACGGCAACTTCGGTTCCGACTGGCGTGATGCGCCGGCCTCGGATACGCCGTTTCTGGCCCGCTTCGGCCTGGGCGTGAATCAGGACAACGACACCTATACCCTGCGGCGCAATCAAGGCGATTTTGTCGAGCCGAGTCATCCGATCCTGTTTGATGTCGACGCCTTTGACGGGGAAGGGGTCAGCCCGCTGATCGTTCCCTCAACTCCCCCCGCAGGCGTGACGATCCGCAAGATCGTCAATGCACGCGGCACAGTTTTCAACAACGATGGCAACAATCCGGGCAATGACTATCGCGGGACTTCGCGTCCCGCCGGTGCGCAAGATGCCGCGTTGGTGCTCGCCACCGCCGGTGCCGGTCGGGTGATGGCGTACTTCGATCGCAACACCTTTTTCAACACCAACGGTGCCGGAACGGATCTCACGCGATTTGATAACACGCAGTTTGCCCTCAATGCCTTCGAATGGGCGACTGATCGCCAGCCGCCTTATGTGTCATCTAGCAGCTTTACGCAAGGCTCTCCCTATGAGTTGAATTTCCGCATGGAGGACAATCTCGAAGGAACGCTGAATCGCGACAATATCCGCTTGCGCAACCGCAAAACCGGCGTAAACTTGCCCGGCCAATACTATTCACTGTCGATCGCCGAGGGCAATGGGTATTCGGATGTTACAATCACGATCCGGCCGGACGCACCGCTGGGGCCGTATCAGTTACGCGTGGAGCGAGGCCAGATTCGCGACGAATCGGGCAATGTCCGCAACGGGGCGATCCGTTACGCGTTTACGCTGCTGCCGCTCAGTTCGCCCTTGTCGATTGATCGGGATGATTCATCGAGCGGGCCGGATCGCAGTTGGTTGATGTCACTGTTCTCCGATTCGCCTACGATTGCGACATGATCCACGAAACCCGCTGTCATGTTCTGAATGACAAGCCCGAGCGCGATCCCGCAAAATACGTCCTCTATTGGATGCAGCAGTCGCAGCGCGCTCACTTCAATCACGCCCTGGAAGCCGCCATCATCAAAGCCAACAAGCTGGATCTGCCCGTCGTGGTGGTGTTCGGATTGATGGATGATTATCCCGAGGCAACCGAGCGACATTACGCCTTCATGCTCGAAGGGTTGCGTGATGTGCAACGTGATCTGGCGAAGCGCAACATCCAATTCGTCTGTGTGCGTGGCAAACCTAACGAGGCCGTCTTTCGATTCGAGAAAGACGCCGCCTGCATAATCTGCGATCGAGGATATCTGAATCATCTACGCACCTGGCGCGATGAGATCGCCGACCGCTGTGATGTGAAAGTCGTCGAGGTGGAGAGCGACGTCGTTGTGCCCGTCGAGACCGTCAGCGACAAGCAGGAGTTTGCCGCCCGTACCCTCCGTCCCAGGATTCACAAGATTTGGAACGACTACCTGGTCCCGCTGAAGCAGACGACGCCCAAACACTCATCGATGTCACTAAAGCTCAACGGCGATGTCGATGTATCCAATCCGGACATCGTGTTGTCACAGATCAAGTGCGACCGAACGGTGAAGAAATCCCCCCTTTTCGTTGGCGGGTATCACGAGGCGAAAAGGCGGTTGGATCGTTTTGTTGAAACGACGCTGACCGATTACGCCGAAGCCCGCAACGAACCGGCCGACGGGCATACGTCGCATTTGTCGCCGTATTTGCAGTACGGAAACATCTCGCCGGTGGAGATCGCACTGGCGGTGCGGGATGCAAAGGCACCTGATGCGGATCGCGATAGCTATATTGAGGAGATGATCGTCCGCCGGGAATTGTCGCACAATTTCACATGGTTTTGTCGCGATTACGATCGATACGCGGCTCTTCCCGCCTGGGCAAGAAGAACGCTGGACCAGCACGCGTCCGACCCACGCGACCCGCTCTATTCCCGAGCGGAGCTTGAAGAAGCCCGCACCCACGATGTCTACTGGAACGCGGCCCAGATGGAGATGGTCGTCACCGGCTACATGCACAACTACATGCGGATGTATTGGGGCAAAAAGATACTGGAATGGACGACTACGCCGGAGGTGGCTCACCAGGCGACGCTCTATCTGAACAACCGCTATTTTGTCGATGGGCTCAGCCCCAACGCCTACGGCAACGTCGGGTGGATTTATGGTCTGCACGATCGCCCGTGGATCGAGCGGCCGATCTTCGGGCAGATCCGCTACATGAACGCCAAAGGCCTGGAGCGCAAGTTCGACATCGGCCGGTACGTCCAGCAGATCGACAAGCTTTGCCGCGAACACGTGGGTCGCGGTTTGTAGAGTCGTGGCCTATTCGCTGGGCGGGCGGTTTCGGGGACCGCGCCGGCCTTCGGGACTGTCAGGCCCGCCTTCTGGATTACCTGCCCGGCCGGGACCATTACCAGGACCGGCACCCTGACCACCACCACCCGGTCCACCCCCTGGACCGGCACCAGGTCCACCACCGCCGGGGCCTTCGCCGGGAGCGGCTTCCATCCCGTCGGGTCCGCGGAACGGGTTGTCACTGGTCAGTTGCTCCAGACGCCTTTCCACCAGTTCGCCGATGCGTTCCTTGTCGTCGGCGAGGCGGTCCTCCTCGTTCTTGAGCATTTTGCGCAGATCGGCGAGCGACTTCTCGCGGGTTTCGTGCGACTTCTCTATCACCGACTTGATGCGTTTACGCAATTCGGTGCGGACGGCGTCCTGTGCTTCCTGATCGTTCGGATTGGAAATCTCGTACATGACACGAAGGGCGGCCCAGACTTCATCATCGGCCTTGCCTTGCTCGAGGGCGGCGTCGTAGAGCGACGGGTTCTCGCGCTTCATGCGATTGAGTTGCAGATGGCGTCGGGTGATCGTGTGGCGCATTATCGTTTGCAGACGCTTATTGGTGGAACGGGCGTTGATGGTTTCATAGACCGCCCACCGATTAGGAAAGGTTTCCTTGAAAAATGCCTGGGCATCCGTCCAGGCATCAGCCCATTCCTGCTCAGACATTTCCACGCGATTACGTCCGCCGCCCGCGCCGCGAAACTCGGGATCACGTTGGGGATAGTTGCCCGCGCGCGGGGAGGGTCGGTCACCCTCTCGTGAAGGGGGCGCGTCCTGCGCAAAAGCGACCGGTTGCACGGCGATCGCCGCGTAAACCAACAAAAGGGGGATTCGATTTCGCATGATCGTTGGCTGTTAAGGCATTACCAGAGCGTTTCGGTTCGGAGATATTTGACGACTTCAAGTTCTCTTCTTAATTCAGATTGATTCGTGTCTTCCGGGACCGGGGTGAACATCCGTGACACATACGCCGATTCCGGGTTTTCGGGCGTCCACTCGGACGTATACGCGGGCGGATCGATTGACCTCATTTCCTGACTGGACGCGACGTACCACCAGATGCTCATGCCGATCGCAACAATCGCCGCAGTGGCGACCGGATACCACCAAATCTGCCGATGGTGGGGTACCAACTCCTTGGCGCGACTATTCGCCTGTGCCTCATGACGTTTGCGAACCGCCTCACCAAAGTCGCGCGCCGAAGAGAAACCGCTACTGAGGTGCAACGACGCATCCGCCTGCCCGATCGCAGAATCCAGCGCGGCGTACGATGCGTGCAACTCTTCGAGCTGTGATCGGAAGTGCGGATCGCTCTGTAGCAACGATTCGACTTCCGCGCGATCGTCGGCGGGAAGCTCGTTCGCCAGATACATCAGCAGAACCGCTTCGTTGTTCTCGAGATTGGTCAGCAAAGAGGCCATAAAATTGCGTCCGAAAGGATCAGCGGTCAGTGTTCTCCATCATCTGTTTCAACTTCGTCATCGCTTTGTGCATTCTGCCCAAGGCGGTATTGAGCGGACAGCCGAGCATATCGGCGATTTCTACAAACTTCAGCCCGCTGTAATAGCGGAGCATGAGTACCTGTCGCTGCGACTCCGGCAGCCGCGCCATCGCCTCGCGGAGACGCAACTCGTCTTCCGACGCCTCCATGCGGTGCCCGGCATGAGGCGCTTGTTGTTCCGTCACCCGAGTCAGGCCCTCATGGGCGTTTCGTTGCCTGGCCCGCGACCGCCACAGGTCGTTGGCTTTGTTGGTGGCGATCCGAAACAGCCACGACTTAAACCCACCCCCACCCGACGCCGGGTTAAACTTCTCGATATGTTCCAGCACGCTTAACCACGTCTGCTGGTGCAATTCGTCGGCCTGCGTCGCCTGCCCGGTCAGACGCAGGAGATATCGCATCAGCGGTTCGTGATACCGCAAAACTAGTTTTTCACCTGCCATCGCATCACCATCGCGAAGCCGGCCGAGTAAAAACTCGTCGGTTTCGACCCCAACCGGACCGATTTGCCCCTCGGGCATAGGTTTGATAAGGCTCAAGGGCATTTCCGTCGGTTGCGTCGTCATGGTTATAACGTTCGTCGCGCCTGATTATTGCCGAGTTCGGGGAAATTGTACGCCATCGCCGCAAGAACCAGAAACGCCGGGCCGTTTTTCCATCCGATGCCCGCCCCCATTCCCCAGCCGCGAGGTCAGGATGCGATTTATCGCACTGATCGGACGGTATCCGTCGATCTGTAAATGCGTCTTAAGAAGGAAAAGATCGGTGCAGAAAACCGCCCGCGCGAGGCCTTTCTGCTTGACGCGGGGCGGGATTCGTAGTTGGTGGGTTAGGCGACGCCTTCGAGTCGCCGGACGAAGTTGCAGAACGCGGATTGCGCCTCGGCCATTGGGAAGCGTCGGCGCTCGATCATCTGGCCGACCTTCGCCCAAAGCTCGAACTCGAACGTGCTGTCGTCGCACGCCAGGCACGAGAAGAACGGCGACTCGGGTGTGTAACCGGGCTTCAGTGACACGCAGAGGGCTGCGAGCGACGTGCACGGGAATAGTGCCGCGGCCCAAGGCTGCTCGGCAATCCATGCCGCCAGATCGACCATCGGGAGAACGAAGTCGCAGTGCGGATTGTGCGAGTATTCGACGTACCAATCACGGACCGCGTGCCAACGTACGACCGGGTTCTCGTCATCGGCAGTCATTGGGCTCCGCGTCGCATAACGAATAGGACTCTATGCCGAGTGCGCCGATAGGCCAAGGTTGCACGATCAGCGGCGGTCGCACTGGGCATCAAGTCAGGCTGAACTGAACCGGCCGCTGGTGTAGGGATTCTATCGAATCGGGATCGGTTCGTCTCGTGTGTGCGGGTGCGGCAAAATTTGGGAAAGTCGACCTTACCACGAAGCGCTCCACTGCGTGTCGCGGCTAAACGACCCCAAAACGCGCAACAGGCAAAAAGCGGAATCGGAGAAAAATTGAGTCGATTTTCGGGCAATTCTGAGTGTGCGTTGCGCGCCAGAACT
>JBGSMH010000414.1:0-13410 GCA_041740275.1 Phycisphaerae bacterium | reverse complement strand
AGCACGACGAGCAAGGCGTCGCCCCAGGTCCAGGCGTAGTAGTTCTGCAGGAGTCCCGCTTGTTCGTGCGGCTGATCGTTGCCGGTGTAGAAGCGATCGGGGAGGGGGTTCGCGAAGTATCGCTTGCGCTGGCGGTTCGCCCACACGGCCAGGCCGTCCGCGGTGGTGGCGCCCCGCAGCTTGGCTTCCTCGCCGTCGTGATTGCCGACGA
Source organism: Phycisphaerae bacterium (assembly GCA_041740275.1). Classification (GTDB taxonomy): domain Bacteria; phylum Planctomycetota; class Phycisphaerae; order Tepidisphaerales; family Tepidisphaeraceae; genus BPJO01. Next base: position 13,199 of record JBGSMH010000414.1, on the reverse strand, counting down.
CCAGGAACGTGGGCACGGTACACCCCACCTGTCCAAAGTAGTAACGCTGGGCGGCGAACTGTTTTAACGCCGACTCTCGGGACGGGTGCTTGCCGGCCATCGAAGTGTCGCCCATGTCGATCATAAAGTCGGGCTTGTCGTCGAACTGGTTGGCGAGTGTCTGCCGGTAGATGTCGGTCCGGCAGCCGTCGTCAAGGTGCGAATCCGCCTGGATCGTGAACACGAAACTGCTGCCGGGCTTGCGAGCGGTGTGAAACGAGCCGGAGCTACGATCGGGAAACAGAGGCTGGCCAGAGGCGGATTCAACGAGGCGGTACTCGTAGGGTGCATCGGCGACCAGTGAATCGACGACGCATTCCTTCGGTTCGTTGGCGTGCAGGCGGATGGCGTTGCCCTGCTGCCACGTTTCGCCGCGCACGCGGCGATAGAGTACGCGGGCGGTCTTTTCAGTCGACGAGACGATACTGAAGGTAATCGCCCGATCGGTCGGCCGGGCGAGGAGGACGTTGCCTGGGTACGCCGGGACGTCCGTCAGGAAAGTCTCGTCCGGTTGCGTTGCGGCCGCTGCTTGCGCCCGAAGTGCAGTAGTGGCGATCATCCCCGCCGACGCGATAAGGAACTCGCGGCGGTTCAAGGCGTGGCTCCAGGCTTGGCCTTGCGCAAGAAGAAGCGATCGGTATCGCCCAGGGCCGGTACTTCGCACTGGGCCGTGGAGTAGATGTACGCCGGGGCACTCGTGTAGTCGTCGAGATTCCGTAGACGCACGGCGGCGGCCTTCTGCTGTTTCGTCATCGAGCGGCCCACCTCCGCGAACGCTGCCGCGTAGAGATACGAAACGCCGCCGTCGAGTTCTCCGTAACGCCTGCCGAGCGTCTTCACCTTCTCGCGGTCGGGCTGCTGGCCGGTCATGAACTTGCGAAGTTCCGTCGAGATCTCGCGTCGAACGGAGACGATCTGCTTCATTGCGTCGCGCTGCTGATTCGGTATAGCGGTGATCTGCTGCCGCTGCTGGGGCGTCAGCAGTTCAAGGAAACTTTTGCCGCTGTCGCCGGTCAGGGCGGTGCTGATGTTGTAATCGTGCTTGCCCATGGCGGGCATGTCTTTCATGTAGAAGCCGCCAAAGTACGTGCCATGCCGCTCTGGGCAAAAGTACGTGTCGGCTTCAATTGACCCGGCGTACCAGCTGAAGAACTCGCTGGCGTAAGTCTTGTAGGCGACGTTGACCAACTTCTCCGTGCCACGCGGGGCGCGAAACGCGTCGCCGTTGACATCTGGCCAGGTGGAGAAATCGCCGAACTTCATGGCGCCCAACTGCTGTTTCTGTTCGGCGGTTAGTTTGGTGATGATCTGCCCATAGACCTCGGCCCGACGCCATGAGAGATCAGCATCAAGGGCGAAGATCTCGCCGACGTAAGCCCGCACCGCGTCCTGATTGAGCCCCCGGCTGTTCACAGGCAGTTCTCCCGAGAGCTGCCGATAGAACGCCTTGATTAGAGGGAGGCGCTGCGCACCAAGCTCACGGAGCTTCGGCGCCTGCTCTTTGGCGAGGTCCAGCATCAATTGACGCTGATCGGCAGACAGAATGTTGAAAACGTTGCCGGCGACACGGTTCAGGAACTTGGGATTGTGACCGGCCTGCTGCGCGTCGATGTCGCGCATGTACTGGAAACCGAAGTAGTCGCACACCTTGCCCGGCGGCAGGAACGTCGCGGCGCCGAAGTCGCCGGTCACGAAAGCCAGGCCACTGAAAGCGATCGTGTGCAGCTGCGCCTGATCAGAAATCGCCTGATCGATCGAGTACGGTTGCCGTGGTGGGGAAGCGATCGACGGGACTGTAAGACCCCCAAGCAAGATTGCGATGAGAAGTGCTTTCATGTTCCTGCCTTTGGTTGAACGGTGTAGGAATGAGTGATTTCTCCGTGCATGCGGTTTACTGCGTTGTCTTTCGGAAGGTACGAGCGGACGTACTCCACCTTGGCTTCACGAGGACCGACGCTCACCCGGAGGTAACCGGAGTTCGGATGTTTTACACCCGAGAGATAACGGTCGTCGTTGTAGATCGCGTAGATGGGATCCGCCGGTACCGGCAACGTCTGGTAGATGAGTCCATCGAGTTCCTGCCGAGCATAGAGATGGTCGTGACCCTGGAAGAGAATGGTGACGCCGTGCTTCACCATCAGTTGGTGGATCGGCAGTTCCCACTTCGGCCGACGCTGCTTGAACGTGTCGCCGCCGCGTTCTGAGCGGCCGCCCCACTCGTAGAAGCCCGCCCGTTCGACCCCGCCGCGGCTGGTGCCGAGCACGTGGTGGGCGAAGACGAACTTGAACTTCGCTTTACTGGATTGCAGCGTCCGCTGAAACCACGCGTATTGCTCGTCACCGAGGGTGATCCCCCACCAGTCGCGGTCCTTGCCGCCGCCGGCCCGTTTCATGTCGTCTTCGTTCAGCATCGTGTCGACGCTGGCCGGCGAGTGCCAGTAGTTGTCGAGCACGACGAACAACGCGTCACCCCATGTCCAGGCGTAGTAGTCGCGCAAGGGTCCGATCGGCGGAAGCGGCGTGGCATCGCCGGTGAAGAACGCATCCGGGGCGGGCATTGGAAACAGGCGGTTCCGCGCCTGCTGGGCCCAGACGGCCGAATCGTGTGCGATGCCCTTTTGGCTGTAATTGAACAGCGAGGCCTGCTCATGATTACCGTTCACCAGGAACACCGGCGACGTTCTGCCGACCAGACCGAGGAACGGCCGCTGGAACTGGTATCGCAACGTTATGGATGCATCGGTAAGCTGTGACAAGTGCGCGATGCTGAAATCGTCGCCCATGCAGAAGTGAAAGTCCGGCTGATCCGCAGCGATCGCCTGCAGCGTTCGGGCATAAAGCGTGGAATCGAACATCTGCGGACGCTCGGGATGCGAATCGCCTTGTATGGTGAACGTGAACGACGACCCGGCGCTCCGCTGCGTGTGAAATTGCCCTTCAATTGGCTGCGCGCCGGCTTTGGAGAAGACGATCTGATAGCGATAAGCCGCATTCGGCTGCAGTCTGTCGAGCGTAACCTCGAACGGTTCGTCGGCGTGGTTCTCAATCTTCTTTGAACCATCCCAGCGGCCCTGCGCCCGGCCCCATTCCAACGTGCCACTGCGTGCCTCGCGAGTCAGAACACTGACCGTCGCAGTCTGATCCGAGATCCGCCCCAGAATGACCGAACACTCACCCCACGCCGCCAGATCCACCGGCAGTTGCGGTGTCGCCACCTTCCGCCGCCCGGCCCTGTGTCGAGTACCTTGAGGGGCGTTTTCCGCTCGGCCGGCCACTGGCAACAACAGGATGGCACCCGCGGTCGCTGCGAGAAATGATCGGCGCGTTGTCTGGATGGTGCCCGTGCTTGCTTTCACAGCCATATAACGTTGGTGCTGAAGAATTATTCTCGCCGACGGCCGCGGCATGCGTCGCATCGGACCTATGTAGAAGCCCAAGTCTTGTCCCACGATGGACGAGCACTTCGACACATTTGTTGGAATTCCGCACGAAGCCGCATGCGCGGTTAGTTCAAATCTTGTCGGCTGGTCAGCGTAAGTTGTGGAAACTCGTGGGTCGAACCCGTGGGTGCGGGAGATGCGGATGGAAAGCAACGGCAGGATTCAGAAGAACTTAAAACCAGATCGCCTGCAATGTTCAACCGCGTGACATTTAATCGGGGCGACAGGATTCGAACCTGTTGCCCATAGATAAAAAAGACTGCTTTTTCAATGTTTCTTGAAGCGTCATTTTTGCATTTTAGTAGTATGCTCATTCTCGTTTTAGTAGTATGCTGACTTCGGACATAAGGGTAACAGGTGCAAGATGACCAAACGAGTTAAGCAAGTATTGAAGTCGGTCGGCGTCCCGGCGGTTCGATGGTCCGAGACATACAAACAGTATTGGACTCGCATCGGGTTCAATGAAACCAGAAACTGTAACCGCTCGCAAGCGATGAAGTATCTGGGGAAAGACCAAAACGAAGCGATTGCAAAAGCCGTCGCCCTGAAGGTCGAGTGGAAGACCATCAGAAAGAAATACGGTAGGGGAGCGACTTGGCAATCGAAGCCGCAAAATACGGATGCCGAGACAGCCAAAATTGACATGGAAGGTGTCATGGCCGAGCAAACGGAAGACGCAATTGAGACCGAGCCGGGACTCGATTGGCGAACGCCCACCATCCGTATCGAGCAAGTCCAAGAATTGTATTGCGAATATAGACAAGCCAAGGGATTAGCCAAAGCCGCCACCTTAAAGAATGAAAGCATCAACCTAAAGAATGCTATCGCCGCCTTTGATGGAAAGTTCCTAATGTCGAACCTTGGATACCCTCAGATTGAGCAATGGCGAGACGCGATACTTCGTAGGGAGCGAGCCGGGGCAGTCAATAGAATCAGTAGGCGAACCGCAAACAACTATCTCGCCGAGATGCATCGAATGCTTACTTGGGCATCGCGGACGCCGACGATTCCCTATAGGCATCCCCAGGATGTTGAAGTCCTATTTGCAAAACTTCGCAACGCTACGCCTATCGACATTTCCGAATATGACCGCGATCTGATGGAAAAACTTGTGAAGGCAGCAAGCGACCGGGTAAGGCTCTATATCTACCTTGCTCTAAACTGCGGAGCGTACCAAGGGGATATTTCATCGCTCCGGTGTTCCGAAGTTCAAAAGGATAAGGCCGGGCGTCCTTGTATCGTGCGTAAGCGAAATAAGACGGTTCATCAGAATCATTTCGCCGCGATGCATACCCTGTGGGGCGAGACCGCAAAGCTATTGAAGGGGCAATGGGCAGCAAAGAATCCAATGGGGCTGGCGTTGCTAAACGAAAATGGAAAAGAGTTAGTCCGAAAAGTCCCTTCGTATGACGGAATCGCAAAGGCATACAACGCCTTAACCAAAAAACTTGGCATTGATTTACCGTTCAAGCAGTTGCGGAAAATTGGTGCATCGGCAATCAATCGCATCGGCGGATCGGATGCGATGCGATTGTATAAAGCCGGGGTCATCGGCAAAGGCGATAAGGTCTACATCATTGACTCTTACGAAAAACTAACGCCCCATTTGCTGGCCTGGGGCGAGGAATTGCGCAAGGATGGAGTCCTTTTCTGATGAAAGAGAATCCCCAGCGCGTAGCCGCGATCGGCAAAAACCAGAAATTGCTGCTGCGGAAAAATGCCAGACATTTTCACTTCGGTCTGACAATACCCAAACTGCGGTGACGGAACGCATCGACGGTGAACCGGCCTATGCTGCTCGGCGAACTCGTTGGCATTCGAAACAAGGATGCCTGCCGATCCGTCGGTAGTTGCAAGTCGCAGAATCCAACGGGATTTTCGTCTGTGCCTCGTAGACATATTCTTTTAGAAATTTGTCTTCGAGGCACAGAGCGGATTTGCCCATATTAGCCGGAACGGCCAGTTCAAGTTGGACCGCTTTGGTTTCCATATCGACTTCCAGCCGAGATACGACGACCATCAGCAACGCGCGGAGCGTCGGCGTCGGCATCATTTTGAGCGTGCCCGCCAGTTTCGAGAGTTCGGCAATCATGTTGTCGGCGACGGACTGTGCCGGTCGAGAATCGGCCTTCGTTGTGGAACGTGCGCGTGCGATCTGATCGACGATGCGTGCCAACCGCGACTGAAGTTGCTGGAGCTTGACTCGGGCTGCGTCCTGCCCGATGTCATCGAGTGTGTCGATAACAAACTCGATCTGCTGCGTCAGTCGAACTTTGTCATTTTCAAGTTTGTCCATGTCTTTCGCGCTCGTATCGCTCTGTTTGCGTTGGGTTTCGATTTGCGTGACCAGCCGCGCTTGTAGTTCCGGCGAGTCGAGCATCATCGCGCGGACCTGCTCCAACACAGCCTGCTCAAGCTGTTCGGCGGGGATCAATCGGCGCATGGTCTTGTCTCTTTTCGGCGTCGTGAACCCGCGATGGATGGCGTAATATCGCGTTCTCGGAGTGCCGACCGTACGCCCCGTGAGCGGATGGCCATCCGTGCTTTTCAGGATGCCCTTTAAAAAATAGGTAGTGTCGGCGTGTCTGTCTTTGCTCGCCGGTTTGTGGAAGCGAGAGCGGTCCTGCTTATCCAGTTGCACGTTCTGCCAAGCAACGGCGCGGTCCCGCAAATCGCCCAGGTAGTCGTGGAGCAGTTGATGTTTCACTTCGATCCATTCGTCGCGAGGCCTGATCTGCTGCTTGGGTGCTTTTCGATTCGCCAAAGTCTTACGATCGGTCAAAGACGGCTTGGGCGCATTCTTCGATCGACGGTTGTAGATTCCGGCGCTGAAGCGGTTAGCAATCCCTATACCCGTGTAGACCGGGTTTTTCAGAATGTTGTTAATGGTTGAGACACACCAAGGCTTGCCATTGCCGGAACGAATGCCCATGTCGTCCAACTCACGCGCGATTCTGAATCCCGCCCAGCCATCGACCAACCGTCTGCGGAACATCTGACGCACCGCCTCCACCCGGTCAGGCGCACCAGGAATTAGAACGACCTTCTCGTTGGACTGCATGCGGTAGTGCCGCGCACTGCCGTTGCTTTCCCTTTCCGATTCGAACGTCCCCAGAATCGTGCCTGTAGTCGGATCGAGCTTCTGCTGAGTTCCGTCTGACAAATTGCGAATAATGTGGAGGGGTTTGTTGTCGAGCGACACGATCATTCGATCGATGCCATAGGGAATGTACACTGTGTGCGCGATGCGCCCATTTTCCATGCTGCTCATTAGTCCGCGCGTAACGGCAAAGCTCAAGGATTTGGCGTACTGCTGCGCTGCAAAGAAGCCTACCGAATCGATGATTCCGCTGTGATCGCCAGTGCGGATGCCCTCGCTGGCAAAGATAACCTCGACCCCCGCAGCTTCAAGGTCATATTTCAGCTTCATTCCGTGAGATGCTCCAGCGCGGGTCAGTCGGCTGACATCCTGAACCAGCAGAATCTCAAAATCGTTCAGCGTCTTCTTTCTGTGGATGATCTGTTCGATGTCGTTTCGCGCTCCCGGCACCGATCCTGTGACGCCTTTTAGAATAACACTGTCCACATAGACCATTTCGTGCTGATCGCCAAAGGCGCGAAGCAGTTTTGATTGGTCTGGAATGCTGGTATCCCCTTGCTGGTCGGTCGAGCAGCGAATCTGGCACAGATAACGCTTTCCCGCGTAGTTGTTGGTTTCCTTCATGATTATTTCCCCTTTTGGCTCAGATGCTGGCGAACCCATTCCGCCAGAACTGCATCCAACGCCGTGATATAAGTTTGCGACTCTTGACTGGACTGTTGTCGCATCGAGACTGCCATAGACAGTGGCGGTCGCTGACGCGGTACCGACCGAGCCGATTGAGCCGCAATGCCTCTGACAACGTTATTATTCTGTAAATGCATTTCAGACTCCTTTATGAATTTCAGAACGGGAATTCCTCAGGCGGCTTTTCCCATGACCAGAGCCGCGCGTGCGACTGCTGGAGCGACAGAAAAACAATCAGCGCAGTCTCTACCAAGTCGTCTGCGGCTTGGCGGCAGATGACTTTGGGCGTCTCGGTCAGCATCAGCTTCCCCGCGATTTGCTGGCCGGTACTGACGATTAGGTCGTACAGTTCTGGTTCAGTCTGGCCGATCATCTCAACAAGATTGCTGAATCCTTCCTCGCGAACTCGCGCTCGCGCCTGAGCGACATCGTCGGCGGTAATCGTGGCATCTGTAGTCATGATTTCTCCTATCGCATGTAAAACCGCTCGCCCCCCGCGACGACTTCCGCGCCGTCAGGGCATTCGCCGGTGCTGACAATGTGTTCCTTAACCCGTTGCTTCAAAATGTGGGTCTCGATCTTCAGAGCTTTCGGAAGCGTGGTTTGGCACCACGCGATCAGCTTTTGCTCATTCAGCACCTGAAGGGACACGGGCGCGATGCGGAACCCGAGCGTGCCAGCGGGCAATCGAAGGCTCTTGCGACGCCGGTTCCCAATCTGTGAACGTGTCCAATCTTCGAGTTGTCGCCCGTACATGTGGAGAAAAAACGCTTCCTCACTGGCGGCTCGCTTCAGTTCGCCTTCCGCCCACGCCTTCACCCGGTTGGCGTAGGAACGGGTTTCGACGACTTTTCGTAGCACCCAGTTCGCGCTCGCTTCATCCTGAACGCTGAACGTCTCAGGGGGTTCCTTCTCTGCATTCAGTTGACTCTCAATGATGCCGATTGCGTTAGGTTTCATTCGGGTACTCCTTCCTGTTTGGCTATTTCGACGGCAGCGCCTCGACCGGCGTCCAACATCCGCAATGCGATTGACGACGCATGCCGATCCAGCAATTGCTCGGCTTGCTGTCGTGTAATCGAGGGATCGCACATGATGTCTTCGGGCTTGAGCAGCACGTTGATGCCAACGACCCGACGCGCACACTCAAAGGGATTAGGTACGGGTTGATTGGTCATGGGGCCTCCGTGACGGTTGCAGATTCGCTATCGCTGTCCAGATCCTCGGGAAGCACATCGTCCCATGCATCCCGGTGCGCCCGGGCGAGTGCGATCAGGGGCACCCAGATCGTCAGACATACATGCCGATCCAGCATGGCTCGCTGTTCATCACTCATGCAGATGCTGTGAAGCATCGCGATGAACTTTTGAAAACGGAAACTAACCATCACGCCGAGATCCGGCTCTTTAGTTATCAGATCACAAACGAGTTGTTGGAGCTTGCCGCAGTTGATCTCGTCCTTGATGCTATTGATGCTGGATTTTGTGACAAAGCCGTCGTGACCGAGGGCTGATTTTGGTTTCATGGGACTCCTTTCAATGAAGACTCGGCCAAGTTGCGAATATCGCGTCGTCGAGTTTTCGACACGCAACCAGTTCAACACCATTGCCATTGGGAAGTTGGCTGACGGCCGATGGCGGGCAGAGAATTCGCACGGGCAGCGTGATCTCGCCGTTGGCGATGGAGTTGGACAGATCATTGAGCAGCGCCGGTGGGACTTCGCGCACGTTCCGGCATAGATCGATCTCGCCAATGTGAAGCTGCTTTTCGGGGATCGGCTGCTGGATGTAGCTTGCGGCCAGCGCAAGCGATAGTGGCAGACCCAACACGGAGCGATACCGACGTTCGCCGGGGACACGACACTGTATGGACAGGTCAAAGTCCGCCAGTTCAAAACCCGGCACCTGACATAGACCGGCGACGTATTGCTCAATTTCTTTACGCGGCAACCCCGGCGCGGTGACTCTTGCCGCCGAGCCGGGTTTGGGCAACGTGACTGCGCCTTGTACTTCGGTCAGACCAACGCCGGGAAGATACCCTCGCGCAACAGCGGTGATCGCATCAGCATGCGGCGACGGACGCAATTTGAGCGTGTCGGGGTCAATCTCCATCTGCATCGGCCGCGCCGTCTCAGGCCCAAATCTGTTCTTTAACACCGACAGTTGCCGCCTGTCATACGCCTTGCGAATCAGAACCGAACAATCGACGGCATGCTCCAGCGCCTTCGGCCCGGCGATTTCGCCCCGCTTGGTGATATGGCAGACTGCCAGCGTGAGAATCCGTGCCGCGCGGGTCAGACTGAAAAACTGGATGAGCGACTGGTACGCCTCGAAATTGCTGGCCGACAAGCCCGGCCCCTGAATCGAATCCAGCACGATCATCGATACGCCGTGGTACGGCCCGTGCGGGTTCAGAACCTGAGACGCGAAAAAGTTCGGCAACTGTGTGACATCGTGAATGCCGGTTTCGACATGAACATTCGATAACGCCCCGCGTACCTTCGATGGCGGCAAGTCCGATGACATCTTCAAAAACCCGTTCTTTGCTCGCTCTGCGGGCTCTTCGGTCAGGATCATGAGCGTTCGCTCTGCCCGTATCGCCCGGTCCAGAATCAGTTGGCGCGAGACCGTGCTCTTGTTCGACCCCGGCGCACCGGCTAACAGGATGATTTCCCCCTCAACAACCGATCCGCAAAGGTCGTTAAAGAACAGGTTGTCGGCGAACTCGATCGCGTCGTGCCGTGGCTGCGGTACGTCGATCAAAAGCCGGGATACAGATGATGTAGAGAATCGTGATTGAATCGTCGCGACATCATCGACCAGCGGCGGATAGCTGGCCGGATGAGCGCGTACCTTGGGCGCACGAGTCATAAAGGCTCCTTAAAAAGCGAAGTGCCACGCCCAACACAGGCGCGGCACGTCTCGGTTCAGTTGATCCGCCTACTCCTCGCTCTTCTGTAAGCTGAAGTCAAGAGGAAAGTTTTGAAAATTATCATCTCCGCCAAAGCTCATCCCCGACCTGCCCCACGCCCTCATCGAGACTATTCGTGCAGCCCGCAAGTGCTTGCTTTAGCTGGCAGGGATGGCAACTCTTGATGGTGCAAGACCGACGGCTCGGCAATGCCAAAGAAGTGCCGGTGCATCCCAACGACCAAGGCGCTATATTCACCAACGGTGCGTATCCGCATCGGTTGGCCCGGAGATGCGATGGAGCGTGAAGAACGTTAGCCCGTTGGCCTCGCTGGTCAGCCGCTGGAGCCTCGACGGCCACCGCAGCGAACTCTTCGGCGCGTCGGCGTGTGCGAACTGAGTGCCAATGGGTGCTTACATTCTTCAGCTAGACCCCGTACCACTGACATACAGTTGTCACTACCTGCGAATAGTATTGGTAACGATCGTGCAAACCTGTATGATCTAGTTTACTGGCGCACAGCCTTCGTTGGCGCGTGAGACTGTGAGCGGTGGATTGCCTGTAAGGTAAGCGGAGTAGGAATGTGGGATCAAAATCGCCCGGTACCTACCACGTCGCATTCCAAAGAGAAGTCGGGCGAGAAATAGGTTGACATTGAGGCGATGAACTTAATGCGTAAGGCAAATGAGATGGGGACACTTAGGACACAAATATGGAAGGCCAGCGTCTTCCGGTCAGACCTGACAAAGAACCACTTCTCGAGTGTGACGCGAGCCCTGTTTTGTATTGATCTCAGCGATCCGGGTGCCGCAAAAGAATACTTCTCGATGCTCTCTCTGCTCCCTCCAAGTTTGACGCACCTCAATATTCTCTTGCTCAGAGTACCCACGGAAATCCGTGCAGGCTGCGGGGAAGGTGACAGTAACCTCGACGGTGCGTCGGCAGGTACTCCTTTGTCCCGAAACTTTTTCGCCAGCGATCACGCAACAACGCGCATCCAAATTCGCGTTGGTGAAGAACATGCTGAATGCGGTGTGGTGAGTGGGCTTTTTTGTCAAGACAGCAATCTTCACACGGTTGAAGTTACCTTGCTTGGGCTTAGCGCACTGGAACCCAATGAGGCCGCCGCCCGCATTCGGTGGTCATGGGGCGACCCGCAACGCCGGGTAGCAGGTTCGTTGGAGGGGTTTGAGAAACATTGGGATCAACGCTCAACCGCCGGGTCTTTATCCCTTCTCGACGCCGTGCTCAAGTCCTGGGAGACTGCCAATGCTGAAGTGATCAACGGGATCACGCTCTTCAAGCATCAGAGTGACGCTTTGGATCAGTGGGAGTTCAATGGGTTTCGCGGCATCTTCAAAATGTGCACAGGAGCAGGCAAGACTATCACCGCACTTGCAGGGATGAAACGCCTTCAGCGGTCACTTGAGCAAGAAGGCAAAGAACTTAGGACGGTAGTCATCGCGTGCCCAACTCAAGTGCTTGTGGAACAATGGCACCAGGAAATCGATGCTTTCGGCTTTGAAACGGTTCCATTGCTCGCGTACGAATCGCGCGATCGATACGTCCAATCGCTCGGCGTCTATCTGGACGGCACGAGGCATACCGGGCTACGCATAGTTGTGACCACTTACGTGACTCTTGTGGACACCGCATTTGAGCATCAGTTGCGGATGGCTCAGGAAAACGGGGCGCAGTCATTGATAATCGCCGACGAAATGCACAATTGCGCCCCTTCCCGAATTCGTGAATACTTACATAGGAATGAAGCGTTCTTCCCGTACCGCCTCGGGCTAAGTGCAACTCCCGAAGTCGAAGGCAACCTGTCCGCCACGACGCAACTATTTGATTATTTTGGGGGTATTCAGTCCGAGTACCTTTTAGCCACGGCCATCCGCGACAACGTGCTCTGCGAGTACGATTACTTCCCGCACCCGGTTCTCGGATCAGCTGAACTCGGTGCAGGACATTTTCCAGTTGTTAGGGCCTAATGATGACTCTTTGCCCGACGGTCGTGCAGTCGGCAGTGAAGCATCGCCGCGTTTGGCTTTGCGGTCTTCCATCACGCACCTAAGAACCTATGCTTTCTGTGCCATGCGAGATGAACCGGGCTTGGCCAGCACGCCGCGTCGGCCGGTAGGCGCAATAACTGATTGTGATAACTATGTAGCGGACGCGCGTCTGGACTGGCTTCCGCAAATTTGGAGACTGCAACGATCACTCGGTGATCGTCAGAGAGTGTCCAAAGCCCTTGGTCGAATGCCCAGTGAGCGTTTTTGCAGAGCGCGACGCCATTTGTAGGGTCATTGTTTTGCGACTGCGCGAATTGATGGATGTGGGCTGCGTCGACAATGCTCCCTACATTCAACGTAGTTAGGCGATACCCCGTCAAAGCGCAAGTGTAGTTGTACGCGGTCACGACCCGCAGTCGGAACTGTGCCTCCCGCCCGACCCGAGCTGACTCGACAGCCGCGATGGTGCTGTCTAAGGCGCTGACTTCCGCGTCTGTCGGTTGGGGCATCCCCATCAATTCGTACAGTGAGATGCGCTCCTCAGGTCGAAAGTAGCGTTCCACCAATAGACGCCGCCAATGTTCCCGCTGAATCGGGTCTGCCATGCATGCTCTTACGTCTGAGGGCACAGCGGCAAACGCGACGTCGTCCCGTGACGCAGCAGGCTTGCCCTGTGCGTCTAGGGGACACCAAAGGCCGTCCGATTTCAGGTGAAAAAATGGATAACGGACGAGGGGCCGCTGTGTACGTCGGGCTGCCACCGCTTGCCAATAGGTCGCAAACGTAAAGCTTAACTCCGCTGTTAACGCGAGTCGTTCATCACTTATCTGATTGCCCTCGTAGAGCTCAAGTACCGCAAGGAGCAATAGAGGCTTGTGCGGTGCGGGGTTTCCACTTGCCCGGTCCACCCTTAACTTGCTAAGCCTTAGTAACCATTGCTCTGACGTCGCCATATCGTTCTCGCTCTCCAGATTCTATCGAATAAGGCGATTATCGGAAGAGGAGCGCGAC
>JBGSMH010000413.1:0-5173 GCA_041740275.1 Phycisphaerae bacterium | reverse complement strand
GCGGTATCGGCCATCCCCAGCGGCGCGAAGATGCGTTCGTGCAAGAAGACATCGAGCGGCTGGCCGCTGATGACTTCGATGATCCGGCCAAGGACATCGTTGGAACTGGAATATCGCCAGGTTTCGCCGGGCTGTCCGAGCAGGGGGTGTTTGCAGAACTCGGTGATGAACGACGCCAAGTCCTTGCCGTTGCGTCCATATTCCTTCGCCAGCGCGTAGCTCAGCCCGCCGGTGTGGGTGAGCAGATCGTGAATGGTGATATCCCGCACGAGCGGGACGAGCGTGGTCTTGCCATCGTCGTCGTCGGCTTCGACCTTCAGATCGGCAAACTCAGGCAGGAAGCGTTTGACCGGGTCCTGCATCCACAGTTCGCCTTCTTCGTAAAGCATGAGGATGGCGGCACAGACGATGGGTTTGGTCATCGAATAGATGCGGAAGATGGTGTCCGGACGCATGGGGACTTGCTGTTCGATGTCGGCAAATCCGTGGCAGTGGACATACGCCAGCTTGCCGCGTCGTGCGATGACCGAGATCGCCCCGGCCAGCGTCTTGTTCTCGATCATCCGATCCAGATACGCCGTCGCACGGGTGAGGCGTTTCGGGCAAATGCCCACGCTCTGGGGTGTGGCGGTCGGTAAAGGCCAATCGACTTCGTGAGCATCAGACATATGCGGTCTCCTCGGCGTGAAAGTATCGACGCGATTGCTGAGGCGTCAACAAAGTCAGCCGCTGATGAACGCAGATTTGCGAGTGACGCGATCGCGGCCTACGCTTGGGTTATGCCCGAGAAGCCCGAACCGTCTGATATTCAGCGTCAGTTGCATACGCTTCGCGTCGATTACCAGCACGGCGAGTTGACCGAATCCACCGCCGTCGCCGACCCGATCGCGCAGTTTGCGGCGTGGTTTGAAGAGGCCAAGCTCGCCGGTATTCGCGAGCCCAACGCGATGACACTGGCGACGGCAGACGTATCTGGCATGCCTTCGGCGCGGGTTGTTCTGCTCAAGGATTTTGACGCGCGCGGTTTCACGTTTTACACCAACTACGCCAGCCGAAAAGGACAGGACCTGGCACAGAACCCGCGTGCGTCGCTCTGCTTCTTCTGGGACATATTGGAGCGACAAGTCCGTATCGGCGGGACGGTCGAGCGAGTGAGTCGGGCCGAATCCAAGGCGTATTTTGATCTGCGTCCGCGCAGTGCGCGGGTCGGGGCGTGGGCGTCGGCGCAGAGTCGGGTGATCGGGTCGCGGGAGGAACTGGAGCAGGCGTATCGTGAGTTGGATGCCCAATTGGGTGAAAATGTGCCGCTGCCGGACAATTGGGGCGGGTATCGCGTTTGCCCGACGACGATCGAGTTCTGGCAAGGCCGACCCTCGCGACTGCACGACCGGCTGAGGTATGTGGCAGAGGTCAACGGCTGGCGCATCGAACGGCTGTCGCCGTGAGGCAATATGCAGTTGTATTCGATGCGGCTACAATCCGGGGTATGAACGAGCGGATCGATCGTCGCACTTTTGAGGTCGTTTCGTTCGCCGAAGCACAGGCGAACGACGTGCGCTACTGGCTGGGCAAAACCCCGGCCGAGCGACTTGCCGGTCTGGAGTATTTAAGGAGATGGGCCTATGGCGATGCCGCAGTTGACGCCCGACTTCAGCGAGTTTTTGAAGTTGCTCAGCTCGAACGGAGTGCAGTATCTGTTGATCGGGGGGTACGCGGTCAACATTCACGGGCTGAATCGCCCGACGAAAGACATGGACATTTGGGTCGCGGTGTCACCGAGGAACATTGACGGAGTGCTGGTGACACTTGAACAGTTTGGTTTCGAGCCGGGCACAGTGAGTCGGACGATTTTTGAAAAGCCAGATAACATCTTCCGCATGGGCGTGCCGCCAAACCGACTGGAATTGTTTACCAGCATTCCGGGTGTCGATTTTGATGCGTGTTACAAGCGACGCATCATGGTGGAGGTCGACGCGACGCTGCGTATTCCCGTAATCAGTTACCAGGATCTTAAGGTAAACAAACTTTCTACGGGTCGAGCCAGCGACTTGGGGGATATTGAGAAGCTAGAAGAAGGGCGTAAACCTGCATGACCCATCTCTCCGTCAACGTCAATAAGATCGCCACGCTCCGCAACACGCGGGCGCTGGGGATTCCGTCTGTTGTACGGCTATCGAAGATCGCGCTCGATGCCGGGGCGGCGGGGATCACGGTGCATCCGCGGCCGGACGAGCGGCATATTCGGCCTGCGGATGTGGACGATATCGCGGCGTTGCTCAAGGACTATCCGAACGCCGAATACAACATCGAAGGCAACCCGTTTCACGGCCTGATCGAGCATTGCCAGCGGGTTCGCCCGAACCAGGCCACGCTCGTGCCGGATGCGCGCGAAGCGTTTACCAGCAATCATGGGTGGAACCTGGTGGAACTGGGCACGGTCGAGCGAAACGCCCTTGCGGCTGCGATCGCGGAGTTGAAGGCGATCGGCTGTCGCGTGAGTCTGTTCATGGACCCGGCGGTCGCGCCGATGAAGATCGCTGCCGACTTGGGTGCGGATCGAGTGGAGTTGTATACCGAGCCGTACGCCGCTGCCCACGCGGCGGGGCGGTTTGAAGAAGGCGTCGCCCACTACATCCATGCCGCCGCCGCGGCGCGAGCGCTGGGTATGGGCGTCAATGCCGGTCACGATCTGTCGCTGGACAATCTCTCGGCTTTCCTCCTCGCCGTGCGTGGCGTGGATGAAGTCTCGATCGGCCACGCGTTGATCGCCGACGCGTTGGAATTGGGCATGACCGAAACCATCCGCCGCTACCTGGCCTGCTGTCGGTAGGGCCTGATTGTCACCCGTTTATTCGCGTATGAATTTCGCGTCAGGGTTCTGAGGGACGTTGTTCTTGTCCAGTTGCGGGTCCTGACCGTATACGCCATTGGTTTCACGGGCAGGCAGGTCGGGCTTGGGCGTGGGTCCATCTTTACAGAACCACCAGTTGCGATCGAAGATGAACGTTTCCGCCTGCGTGTCCGGGCCGATATTGGCGATCGTGCGGACCTGCTTTTGCGAATAGATGATCAGGTTCTTCTCAAACCGCACGTTGCGGCATCGGGCGAAACGCTCATCCCGCGATTCCTGCAAAATCCGCATCACCCATTTGCCGGGATTCAGCAGGATATTGTTCTTGAACACCGCACCATCGACGCCGACAAACGCGACGGGGGCTTCGCTTCCTTCGATGAGACTGTGATCGACGGTGATGTCCTTGGCTTCGTACGCGGCGTCGAGCGGCCGGAAAAACGCCAGCCCGGTCGATCCGCCGACGTTGAGGGCGCGGGCACCGGCGTTCTTGAAGGTGTTTTTGGTCACGCGAATGTTGCGCGTGCCGCCTTTCATCTGGATGCCGGTGGACTGGTCGAAACCGGGCTTGCCGGTGAGGGTCGTGCCGCTGATCGTCGCATCCACACAGCCGACCATGTCGATCGCGCTGCCGCCCCAGCCGGAGATGACGCAATCGCTGATGATAAAATCCTTCAATCCGGACAGCTTCAACCCATCGAGATTGCCCTTCGGGCCGGTATCGAGAATCTGGCACCGCTCCACCCGCACGCCAACCGCCGAATGATCCATCTTCCCGGCGTCGTCGATATTGATCCCGTTTCCGGTCGATTTGCGGACGATCAGGTCGCGAAGCGTGACGTATCGAGCACCGGCGATGTGCAGGCCGGAGTTGCCTTCGATGATCGCCGGGTCGTCGGGGTTGGCAGAGGTGATGGTGATGGGCTTGTCCTTTTCTCCCGCCAGTGCGACATGAATCCCGCCGCGATAGACGCCCGGTCGGATGGAAATGGTATCGCCCGGCTTTGCGTCGGCCAGCGCTTTTCGCAACGCCGTATCGCTATCGACGTCAACATTGCGGGCCATAACGACGCCGGACAGGCTCAATAGCAGTGCGATCGTGACGATTCGGGCGGACATGGGCGGCTCCGGGAAAGGGGTTGGTCGGATTGTATCAACTCAAGTGGTGTTGTTCAGTGAATCTGAAGGCGGCAAGATGGTCAGATTATTGCCACCCGGTTAAGATGCGGCCGCCGCGAGGAGATGATGGCCTCAAGACTCGGCAGACAAATGGGTTATGGTATTGAAGTTTGAGATATATAAAGACGGCGTACGTCTCACGCAGTTTAGTCCCGTCAATGCGATGGCGGTCGGACCGGAGAGCGTGCCGTGGACGGGATCGGTGTCGTTTCGCGACGAGCATCTGGTCGTCTCGCGCAATGACGAAAGTGCGTCGGCGGTGTCGTTACTGTGGGATATGGGATCGCGCGGCGCGTACCAGATGGAGACCACGCGCCTGCCGCCCCGGACCAAGCCGTATATTTTGAATGTCGAGCTGGCGCGGTTTCGGCTGATGAAAATCGTGCAAAAACAGGAAGACTGGAACCTGTTTGACTTCCCAAAGACCGAGAAGTTTCAGCAGATGTTTCGCGAGGCGCAGGGGCTGTTCGCCGAGGCACTGGCGCATCTGGACAAACCCGCGACGGCAGCCAAGCTGGCGGATCTGTCGATGGATGTCTCGCTGGATCTGTCCGAAGATCTGGCGCGGTTTCACGCCGAATTATTGCTAAACCGTCGCCGAGCCAGCAACGCCTTGCCGCGGCATTTGTTTGGGTGTCGAATCGATTGGACGATCAACAATCAGACCTATCGCGACATGGTGTGCGAGATGTGCGATTTTGTCGTCGTCCCCATGCCGTGGAAGATGCTGCAGCCGACCGAAGAGGGGTTTGTCACCGAAAAGTTGGATGAATGGATCGAGGCGCTGGCGAAAAAGCGGGTGCGGATCATCGCCGGTCCGCTGGTGGATCTGGCCGACGGGCAGGTGCCCGATTGGTTGTATATCTGGGAGCACGATTTTGAGACGCTTCGCGATCTGGCCTACGACTATGTGCGGAAGATCGTCTCGCGCTATCGCCGGGCGGTGACGGCATGGAATGTGGTGGCGGGTCTGCACGCGACGACATCGTTTACGCTCAGCTTTGAGCAGATGATCGAACTGACGCGCGTGCTGGTGCAGCAGGCCCGCACGGTGGCGACCAACGCCCGAACGATCGTCACGGTCAAATACCCATTCGGAGAATATCACGCGCACACGCACCCGACCGTCCCGCCGATGCTTTA
>JBGSMH010000412.1:0-2470 GCA_041740275.1 Phycisphaerae bacterium | reverse complement strand
GATCAATTGTTGCGCTGGTGTGCCGTCGCGGATCTGTCGCGCCAAGTCGGTCACTTTCGGGTCATCCGATTCGATATAAGTTTCGGGCGCGGTTGCGGATTTTCGGTCGGCATCAGGAAGCCGCAATCCCACCGCCGGGCGGCGATTAAGCAGACCGGCGGACTTGAGGCTGACCGTCGCGGTGATGGTGAGCGTGATCGGCGTTTTCACATCCCGAAAAAAGAACCGCGCCAACGCATCGTCGCCGTCGTTCAATCGTTCTACAGGCGGGTGACTGAATCGCAGATCGGTGACCTTTTGCCAATCACTTTGGTCACGCGGGATCAGGCAGATGAAGTTGATCGTGGCGGTCTCGGGCGCGGGCGTGAGGACATACGTCCAGCACACGGTCGCCTGCAACCCGGCGGGCTTGGCGAGCGTCGGGCTGACGATACTCAGCAGGAGAATGGCGATCCGACAGAAACGCATAGACCGATTATAACAGATGCGGGTCTTATCGATCGTTTGACGGATCATCCAGTGGGGGAGCGATCAGGTGATGCCGCAGACGCAGGCCCATCATCCCCAGTGCGCCCATCACGATCGCCAGACACGCCAGCAAGAAGGACGTGACCGTCCATCCGCCGGTCTGTTGGGCCTGATAAACGGTCCAGCCGGTAAGGCCTGCCAAAATCAGGAAAGAAAATGCGAGCCGGGCGAGCCAGCGTTTCAGATGGGGCATAAGATGACCGATAGTTGTAGCAACGGTATGGCTGATATGCGACTGTTTGCGATGATCATTCTCGGACTTGGCCTCGGATTCGGCACGTTGGCGCCTGTTTCACAGGCAGGGGTTTACCTCTCAATCAACCGCCCGTCCAACCCCGGTCCCAGCGCCCGCGAGCAGGCCGCGATCGAGGCGCGCAAGCGCATCGACGCCGCCAGCAACGATTTCCGGCGGGCTTATACCCAGATCATCCTCGATCATCCGATGCAATCGGAGATGCGCGATGCCCGGGCACAACTGGCCAGGGCGCGGCAACACCTCAGCGACACCCGCGCCGAAGTGATTAACCAGCTATTACAGACGCCCGAATACCGCGCGATCAGCGTCGATATCATGATGCTGGAGAGCCAGCTTGCTGACGAAAAAGACGATCAAAAGCGCATCGCACTGGCGCATCGGCTGCTGGACCTGCGTTCGCAGCGATCGGCGATCCAGGAAAACGCGATGTCAGAGAATGTATCAATAACGGTGGCGGCCGCTGGCGTGCAGCAGGCGATGAACGCGCTTCGCAACGCCGAGGAAACCTATCGCTGGCACATTACGCAGAACGAATCATTCGCCGCCGCCCGGCAGCGGCTTGATCAGGCCCGAGAGCAACTGGCTGACGTCGGATCGTGAATCAGACCAGCCGCACTTCCAGCCTGCCGGCCGCATGGCTGGTCCGCTCCAGCGCCATGTCATGGGCCTGATGGTAGTGCTTGGCGAGCGTTTCCCAGTCGAATTGTTCGCTAAAGGCTTCGGTCTTGTTGCGCAATTCGATTCGCTGGCGTCGATTGAGTGACGCGAAATACATCATGAAATCCGCCAGTTCATCCGCGGCCTGCTCGAAGGTCTTATTGCGACGGTGGATGACCGTGATCCCGTGCTCGTGCGGGCGATCGATGTGTTCCTTCACATAGCTGCCAAATCCCGACAGATCTGTCGTCGCAGTCGGCACGCCCGAAGCGATGCACTCCATCGGCGTATAGCCCCAAGGCTCGTAATAACTCGGGAAAATGCCCAGGTGACAGCCGCGAACAAACTGCTCGTAATCCAGCCCGATCAGCGGACTGGTGGCGGTGACGAATTGGGGATGAAACACGACTTTGACCGGGTCATCCGCACCATTGACCAACCAGCGATGCCGCAGATGTTTGAGCGTCGGATCACCCGCATCGTCGGCTAAGTCATGCGTGACGATCAACGGCGGGCGGTGGGTGCGGATGGCGTTGGTAAAACGTTTGAGCTGAATCGAAACGTCTTCGTCGATCAGATCGCCACGCTGCAAATCCCGACCGGTGGACGCGGCCATGAATATGCGCTGGCCGATCGCTTCCTGAAGTTGCTCGCAATATTTCTGCAACTCGCTGAGTCGCACCTGGTTCTGCAACGCATCGACATTGATATTGCGGATCGGCGCCTTGGTGATGATGAACGTGACAATCGTCGGCGGATTATCGATCTGCTTGAGCCGCTGATTGAGTCGCCACAACGCCTCGATAAACAGATCGGTGCCTTTGTTTTTGTACTCGTAGCGCCCTGAGGTGAAAAAGTAGAGCGTGCGATCCAGATCAAAACTGTAGCTGGGGAAAAAATGCCCCATGACAAACTTGTGGATCGTCGATTTGATCTCGCTGTGCTTGTACTGAAACTCGTGCGGGGCTTCGAATCGGCGGATATCCAGCCCGTTGGGGAGGATGACATCGGCGGTGCGTCCCAACAGTT
>JBGSMH010000411.1:0-3451 GCA_041740275.1 Phycisphaerae bacterium | reverse complement strand
GCCTTGCCCGAACCCGCGCGTAATCGTCCCACGCCGGATCGTGCCCAATGTCGTTAACGGTCCTGTCACCGTGGACATCCGATCCTTCGGCGTTCGCACCCCCCCATGTACCCGCGAAAAGCCAAGTTACGGGATCATTGGCATGTGCCACATCCTCCCGCCTGCCCTGGCGTGGCTGTGGCGGCTTGTCGCACCCCGTGGCCATGCGAATCCCAGCATCGTTGATAGCGGTGCGATGAGCAGTGAGGGCGTGGGGAGCTACTGGCCTTTTGCGACCGGCCGACGCGTCGATCAGGCCAATCTGCTTCTGACACAAATCGTTCAGACGCCGCGGACGCGGTACATACTGACCCCGAATCAGTATGTCGGGGCATGGAAAGTCGGCTTCATGCCGCAATGGATCGCTCGCGAGTATCTCTCCCGACGCGGGCACGCCACGTTTACCCCGGACATCGCCGAGCCGAGCCGTTGTCCGCTCTTGGGATATGCGTTGCGGACGCTGATGGTCGAAGGTCAGACCGTCGGCAACTGGTTCCTGCGAGTCGATCGTCAGCCCGAAGTCGGCGTCGAAGCGTACGACGCCGGTGCGGCAATGCTCAACGCGTTCTTCATGGAGCAACTGGCAAAGTTTGATGTGCCGGACCTCAACCCGCTGGGTGCTAGGATCATCGAAGCGGCTCGGGCGGGGGCAACGGTCGAGCAATATGTGGATCTGATCCCCGGCGAGCCGATCCTGCACGCTGGCGACTAATACACTCCTGGTGATCCACATCCCCTCGGCGTGTGCCGAGGTGGGTGTGGACCCGCCTTTTACGAAGTTCTGCTTCCATACAGACGACCGGTCGCCGCGTGGCGGCCGGCGTCTGAAGGGAGCCCGCGCGCCTACATGTGGTGTCTTCTGGAGCCCCTCCGTGTCTGAAGAAAATGTCTCGTTGTCGTCGCTTCCACCCGATTCCAGGGCAAAAGTGTTCGGCGTCGATTACGCCCGGCTGACGCCCCCCGAAGGCGGCGATCTGTTCATCACTGAAGCGGGCTGGCCACTGCGCAAGCACCTGATGCCCGAATCGTGGTACCCGAAGCAAAAATTGCCGTCCGGTGCGATTCGACTGGACGGTGCGACCGGAACGGTTTACCGCCTCCGGGGTGCCCCGCGCGCCGGACGCCCCGTTGACCTGGTGATCAAGTTCTCTCGATTCGCCCAGCAGGTACCGATCCATTGTGGCGATACCATGCCCGAGCATTTGTGGCAGAGACTGATCGCTTTGGCTCGCTTCAATTCCCCGTTCGAAGAGGTTGCGATGCTCGAGCAGATGCGGACCGCCAGTCGCGCAGCCGGCAAGCCGATTCTGACAAAACGCGCCTATGCGATCTACTCACCCCCAACGCGCTGCGAACCATGGCAGCTTGGCAGAAGCGTTGGCGAGTTTGAGCACTGTCGCCAACGGCTCGCGACCGATCAGTCACAACCGCCCCATCGCGGGCGATCGATCGCGACACTCGAGGCCGATCGGGATTACATCGTGCTGTTCGGCTGGGTGCATGGTCAGGACGCCGAACGGATGTTTCTCCGCGGCGCAATTTCCCGCGATCAGATGCACGACCTGAGCCGACGGGTGCAAAAAGATCTGGCAGACTGTGGGTATCACGTTCTGGACAATAAGCCCAAGCACTACATTCTTCGTCGGGCCAAGCGCAGCGGAGAACTATTGCGACGCCACGGCGAGCTAATATATGGTTTGATCGACTTTGAATTACTGGCAAAACTCCCGGCGGCATCGGAAACCAGCGCCGCGTAAGGCGTCTTAGCCCTCAACTGCCAAACGATAGCGATGCAGCGCGTCGCGCCAATCGGGCATTTGCTGGCGAGTAAAGGATTCGTAAGGAGAAAGGTCAAGCACGCTGTAGGTCGGACGGGTGGTCGAATCGGGTTTGAGCTTTTTCCATTCGGCACTGGTCGTCCGCGAAAGATCCGTCTTGACGCCAAACTCTTCAAGAATCGCGGCAGTAAAATCGTACCAGGTCGTCTGCCCGGAATTGGTCAGATGCCAGATCCCGCTGGGGGCCTGGCGATGGATCAATTCGAGCGTGGCATCAACCAGATCGTAGGTGAACGTGGGTGTGCCGTGCTGATCGTCGATCACCTTCAGCGGCTTGCCCTCGCGCGCCAGCTTGAGCATGGTGGCGGGGAAACACGGACCTTCCGGCCCGTATAGCCAGGCGGTGCGGATCAACAGATAACGCTCGGGAGCAAATTGCTGCAAAAATCGCTCGCCACGCAGTTTGGATCGACCATAGTAGCTGAGCGGCCCGATCGGATCGGACGGTTGAAGCGGACGATCCAGCGAACCGTCGAAGACATAGTCGGTGCTGTAATGCACCAGCATCGCCCCGCTGTTCTGGCACAACGCCGCCAGATATTGCACGGCGTCGCCGTTGACCTGATCCGCCAGATCCCGCTCTTTCTCGGCCTGATCCACCTTGGTATAGGCCGCACAGTTGATCACCAGCGTCGGCTTTATCTGCTCAAAATAATAGACGCACGACGCCTCGTCGGTGACATCCAGCATGTCCCGGTCGGCGACGACAAAGTTGAGATTCAGCGGTTCCAGGCGCTTCTCAAACGCCCGTGCAAGCATGCCGTTACCGCCGGTGATGAGGATTCGGTCGTAGGTGTTCATGAGTCGGTTTCTGGTCAACTCTCCTGATCCGCGCGTCGCAAGCGACGCGGCTAACTATCGAGAAGCATACTGCGTCTCATAGTACTTCAGATAATCCCCGGTCTTAATGTCCCGCCACCACTTTTCATTCTCGCGGTACCACTGGATCGTCGTCTTGATCGCGCTATCGAAGCGGTATTTGGGTTCCCAACCCAGTTCGCGTTTGATCTTGCTGGCGTCGATCGCGTAGCGCCTGTCGTGGCCGGGACGGTCCTGAACGTATTTGACGTATTTATCCCACGGCTTGTCCATCGCCTGCAGAATCGTCTCGGTGATCTGCCGGTTGGTCATCTCATTGTTCCCGCCGACGTTGTAGGCTTCGCCGAAGGTGCCTTTTTGCAGCACCGTGTAGATCGCGTCGCAATGGTCTTCGACGTACAGCCAGTCGCGGACATTTTTCCCGTCGCCATAGAGCGGAACCTGCTTGTCTTCCATCAGGTTGGTGACAAACAGCGGAATGAGTTTTTCCGGGAAATGGTACGGCCCGTAATTGTTGCTGCAGCGCGTGGTCAGCAGCGGCATGTGGAAGGTGTGGAAATAGGACCGCACCAGACAATCGCCCCCTGCTTTGCTCGCACTGTAAGGCGAATTGGGCTGGATGGGCGTTTCTTCGGTGAACTTCACATCCGGCTGATCCTCGGGCAGCGTGCCGTAAACCTCGTCGGTGCTGACGTACAGGAATTTTTCGATCTTCCTGGCTTTGGCGATATCGAGTAGCACCTGCGTGCCGACAA
>JBGSMH010000410.1:0-8481 GCA_041740275.1 Phycisphaerae bacterium | reverse complement strand
ACGATCAAGCCTCTGGGGTGACCGGCGAGCAGGCGGGAAAGCGATTCTTCGTCGAGATGTTGAGGCGAGACGAGCATCGCATGGAGCTTGTCTTCGCCGAGTCCGTGGAGCGCACCGGCTCCGACATAGCCGCCCCAGCCGTAAACCGGCTGGTCGGGTCGCATATCAACTGCATCAGTGATAACGACGACTGAATCGGCGAGAACGCCCTCGTTGCGTTCAGACGCCGCAGCGACCATGCGGGTTCGACCGGCGCGCCGAACGATTAGACCCTCGGTCTCCATCATCCGAATCGCCCGCTGAACGGTTCCGAGTCCGACGCCCAGTTTGATTGAGAGTTCGCGCTCCGCAGGGAGCACTTCCCCCGCCTGGAGCACGCCATCGGCGATCCAGCCGCGCAGGGCCCGGACCGCACGCGCCCGAGGCGCTTCATTCTGCAAACCCATCCCCGACGCAGTCGATTTCACGGTAGCTCCCTTGCTAGTAATCCGGCGTAGTAATCGCTGGTTTAATCTTAGCATGAAACGCCACCAATACAAATAAAAGACCCAACAAAATTGCTTTTGACCCAAAAGTTATTAAAAAAACGCTGCGGCGAACTCGGGTGGGTCCGGGCAAGGGGTCCCACCCGAGTCGCTCGCAGACGAAGTCGGACTAGGCGATCCGGCGACGACGGCCTGCCAGGAGCAAGCCAGTTGCGGCCAGAGCCAGAGACGCCGGTTCGGGAATCGTGATACTGCCCGAGGGGCTGTAATTCTGCGACGCCCGGCCGATCGTACCGGAATAGTTGAGCACACCTTCGGTGGAGACGATGTGGAGCATCGCCACTTGACCCCAGTTCACGCCAGCGGCGGTGCCGATGTGGGCTCGGTAGGAGTTAGCACCTTCCGCGATGCCGTTTGGCAGCACGGTCGTGAAAGCTCCGTCGTAGTACCAGGTGTCCGTCGGCTTGGTGTAAGTCGAACCGACAAAACTGAAGGCATTGGCCATTGACTCGCTGTGCACAGGTGTGGCACCGCCGAACAACACCTGGTTGATTTGTGCACCGTTGGCACCTGAGAAGGTGAGGTTCGCTGCCCATGAGCCAATCGACGATCCGTCGCTGAGCGAAATCACGCTGGAATACAAGCCGCCGCCAATGTCGGTTACTTCGGCACTGACAACGGGGGCTGCGCTGGCAACGCCAGCCGAAAGCAGCACAGACAGACAAATTACATTTTTCATACCATCTCTCCATTCGCGTAAGAAGAATCAATCTAATGTTGACTGAGTCATAAACGCCATCGATCGCGGTGGCGTCGTTTGGTGTTTAGTGGGTTCGACGACGACGCAAGGTCACGAGTCCGCCGATCGCGATCAGCGAAGCACTGACGGGTTCAGGAACTACGGAAATCGGGGGCGTTCCAGCGCCGTACGAGTCGGCCCAGATCGTGTAATCGCCATCGTCGACATACCCGTTCATATTGCCATCGGCTCGCAGGTCAATGCCGTGGTTCAGAGTCCCGAACACGTCATAAGGCAGCCCGATGTTGGCCGGATTGGTCCAGATATCGTAGGTATCCGCCCAGATGGTGTAGTCGGCATCGTTGACCGAACCGTCGCGGTTGTAGTCGCCGTACAGGATTTCGGAGACGGGGGTGGTCGAGATCGTGATATCGTCGATCTGTGGGAAGCCGGGGGAATCAAAGGTGATCTTGGTGACCGGTGTCTGTCCAAGCGAGATCATTTCGCGCCATACCAGGAGGTCGGTTCCATCGCCTGGAGTTCGCCACGGTTCGATATGCGCGGGTGCTGCGGCGGCACTGGTTATCGCGGGCGTGACGTCGGACACATTGGTGAAGCCGTTCACGGTCACTGCTCGCGAGGTAGCGTAAGTGGATGCATTCGAGCCGTCTGCTGCATAGATATCCAGCCAAACGCTGGTCATGTAGACGGGCTGATTAAAGGTCATAATGACCGTACCGATCGTATAGATGTCGGCACCGGCACCAATTGGTGAGTGGTCATTCACCGGATTGACAGGGTCGCCGTAGAACACGCCGGGGCGTGATCCACCCGAGGTCGTGAACTGGACGGTGATTCCAGATCCAACCAGTTCTGCGGGGGCGTAATTCACGGGTACAACGTTTAGCGCGTCGTACGGGTTCGTGCTCGCGGGGAGCAGATCCTCAAACGTGAGGGTATATTGTTCGGCGTGGACCGCGGAAGCCGCGGCGGCAAGGACGCATGTGGTGCATAGCAGTCTATTGAGCATACCAAATCCTCCTCAGGACATGACTTTAACCCATTAACAGAACGCTCTGTTAAGCAGGCTTAAGTTGCTATTGTTTTAACCCATACTTACAGGCAATGCAAGCAGAAAAATATTTTGATTCAAACTTGTTCACATTTATCAGAAAATCAGGCATAATCGCACAACTACTCAATTTATTTTGACCCAACACCCGATAAAATTTTGCGGCAGCGGCCGCTGGAATGATGAAAAATGAGCCATCAGGACCGCTCCGACCCACACGCACACTGGATCAGCCACCCACAAGCCGCCGACGAAGCCGTTTTTGCCTTTCGGCTGGCGATTGAGGCACCGTCGCAAACGTCACTTTCGCTCTGCCTAACTGCGGACGAGCGGTTTCGACTCTTCGTCAATGGCAAATTTGTCGGCGAAGGCCCCCACCGCTGCGATCCCGACCACTGGTGCTATCACACCTTCGATCTCGATCTTCTACCCGGACCCAACACCATCGTAGTGATGACCTGGTCAGTGGGTCAGCGTCGGGCGGTGGCGCAACTCTCGGTCATGCCCGGAATGGCGGCGTGGGTGTGCGGCGAACCCGCAGAACGCTTCAGCACCGGACACGCCCCCTGGCAGGTCGCGAGGGTCAACGGGTACGCATTTATCGATGCCGGCGATATCTCGGCGACCGGTGCGCGGGTGCGAATCGATGGGACTCAGGTGCCCTGGGGATTTGAAACGGGCATGGGCGAGCCCAATACAGGCGTCTTGGATTGGACCGATCCAGTCCAGATCACCCGCGCGACCCGCTCGGTCTTCCACGGCGGAAATGAGCTGCACCGAAAATGGACGTTGGTTCCCACCCCCCTGCCCAAGATGGAGCGTAATCCGGCACCCGCGCCACGGGTTCGGCATGCGCGAACCAACATGGATAAGGCGATTCGGCATTCGGCGTTCGATCGAGAGACGCACGACCACTCCATCGCCACCAACTGGCAAGCAATGCTCGCCGGGCAGACCCCGCTGACCATCGCTGCGAATCAGACCCAGCGCGTGCTGCTCGATGCCGAGAACTACCTGTGCGCCTTCGCAGAAATAACCACAACCGGCGGCAAGGACGCCTGTGTGCAGATTCGCTGGGCAGAATCGCTTTTTCTGGACGCCAAACCGGTTCCGAATTGGCCTTTTGGACCGCCCAAGGGCAACCGCGACGTGATCGACGGCAAATATTTCCACGGCGTCGGGAACGAGTACATCATCGGCGGCGGCGAGGCCCCGCGAACGTATCGGCCGCTCTGGTGGGAGGCCGGTCGGTATATCGAACTGCTGATCACCACCGCCAATGAGCCATTGACGATCCATGCATTGGATCTGATCGAGACCGGCTATCCGTTGGAGACCGACGGTCGCTTTGAATCCAGCGACCCGGTGCATACACAGATCATCCGCCTCGGAACGCGATCTCTGCGGATGTGTTCGCACGAAACGCACATGGACTGCCCGTATTACGAGCAGTTGCAGTACGTCGGCGACACGCGGCTTCAGGCACTGGTCGCGTACAACATCGGCCGCGACTCGCGGTTGCAGAAGCGATCGATCGAGTTGTTTGATGCCTCGCGCCTGCCGAGCGGACTGACGCAATCTCGCTTTCCATCGCGGTCCGAGCAGGTGATCCCGCCCTTCTCACTACTATGGATCGGGATGGTGCATGACTACTGGATGTATCGCGGCGAGGCAGATTTTGTCCGCGCCATGCTGGCCGGTACGCGTTCAGTGCTGGACGCACATCTGCGACGAATCACCGCCGACGGGTTGCTCGATCCGATTCCCGGCTGGTTGTTCGTGGACTGGGTGCCCACCTGGAATGCCGGAACGCCGCCCGCATCAAAGCGTCAGGACAGTGCGATCCTTTGCCTGTTGGCGATTCTGGCGATGCACCAGGCCGCCGCACTCGAACGCGCGTTGGGATTGACGGCGATGGCAAATCTGTACACCGAGCAGGCGTCGCGATTGTTCGCCCGGGTGATGGAAAAGATGTGGAACGCCGAGCGTGGTCGGCTCGACGATGACGGTTCGCACGCCACCGCCAGTGAGCATGCACAATCGCTTGCGCTCTTGAGCGGCCTGGCCAACGCAGAGCAGGCCTCGTCGATGCTGAGGGCGTTGGTCCACGACGAAGACCTGACGCGCGCCACTGTCTATTTCTCGCACTACATATTTGACGCCCTAACAATTCATGGCCGCGCGGATGCGTGGCTGTCGCGGCTTGGGCTTTGGACGGAGATGACCCAACTGGGCCTTCATACCGCACTGGAGACGCCTGAACCGGCGAGGTCGGATTGTCACGCGTGGGGCGCGCACCCGATCCACCATTTCCACGCCGGCGTGTTGGGCGTACGGCCTGCATCGCCGGGGTATGAGTCGATCCAAATCCGCCCCCAATTGGGCTCGCTCTCCTCTGCGCGCGGGCGAACGGCACACCCGAAGGGCTGGATCATGACTGAGTTCGTTCGAAATGGAAATTCGATCGACGCGACGATCGAGTTGCCCGACGGCGCGACCGGCGTACTGATTTCTGGCGCGGGGAACGTACCGCTTCGGGCGGGACGACAGACGTTGCGTGCCGTTGGCTAAATTGGGGCGTTCAAAGTCGGGGCTGTTGCTATCGGGTAAGGCGCGCGAACCGACCGGCCGGATCGAGGCTCGATCCGGCCGGTCGGGTTGACGGTCAATGCGGGACTGATCGCTGCTGCGACCAATTAGGCTCGTCGGCGACGAAGACCCAAGATCGCGCCCATCGCCAGCGTGCTGAGTGCAACAGGTTCGGGCACTGCGTTAACAGTCAAGGCATCGACGGCGGCGAAAGTCGACGTAACCACGAGTTCATCAATTAGCAGCCCATCACCGACCGTGACCTCCGTCCAAGTACCGCCGGCAGTCGCGGACCAGCCGGCTACAGGTACGCCTTCGAGTTGCCCGACAACACTGCCGTTGATCAGGTACAGGCTCGAAACATCGACTGGTTCGCTGAAAGCGATCGTCGAGGATGGATACTCGATGAAGATGTAGTAGTCGTCATCAAACCCCAAACTCTCTTCAGCAGGGCCTTCCAGCCAACCCTCACCGAAGGTCGTCGTTACACTGGCAGGCAGCCCGGCGGGCTGATAGCTCGTTGGGATAGCAGACTCATTACCGCCATTTGGCAAGTCCGTGAACGTAACAAGTCCTGCGCTGGCATACGTTGCAGCGCCCAAAACAGCCGCGATTGCGGGAAGAATACGAGACATAATCGTCCTCCGAAAAGAAATGATGCGCCTGGCACCTCGGCCAGAACGCTTTTAACCTACCACATTTTGACCCATTCGCAACTCAAAAATATGTTTTTTCTCGCTATTGGATTCACTTACGCCGATCGTGAAGATCGAAGCCGACCAACGTGTGGCAAAATGCCTCATAAACAGGGTACTTGAAAGCTGAACCGGTGAACAACATGGCCGATCCACCGACCCGTTGAAGGCAATACTATTTTGACCCATCTATGACCCAAGGGCCATTGGTCGCCTTCGCCTCAGCAGTCCCAAGGCACTCACAGCGACTGCGCCCATCAACGTTGGCTCAGGAACCGGCGTCGTGTCGGTGATCCGCAGGCCGTTGATGTAACCAAGAACGCCACTGGTGGCGGTCATGGTCAGCGTGAACGATCCGTTCAGAGACTGGACATCGGTGAACGTCAGAAGCGAGTCGGTATTCGCGGCCAGCAATATCTGGCCGGTGTGCGAATCAAGACCCGCCAAAGTGTACTGCGTGTATCCGGTCAGAGTTGACTGATCGATGCCGCCGAAAATGTCGAACGTGTAGGTTGAACTGTCGTCGAAACCGGCAAAAATCAGTACGACTGAGCCGCCCGTGAAGAAATAGAAGCTGCGTGATGTCGCCTGGCTGGGGAAAATCGAGCCGACCGTCGGTCCCGGGTTTGCGACCCCACCGCCGTGGTTGATCGTTCCGGAGGTATGCGTCACCGAGATCCCGCTCGGATTGCCATTCGTATCGTTCATGTTCGCGATGTTCGCTCGCTCCATGTGGTTGAATACGATCAGTTTTGATCCGCTGGCGGTGTAGTCCAGCACGGTGTTTGATGACTGATCGCCAGGCCCAAAGTCCAGCACGACCGGGGCTGGTGCTGCGGGCGGCGGAACGACGCCGTTGTTTTCAAGGGACTGTGCGAACATCCAATCGTAGACACTTGCGCCAATCCCCGAGTGCGTCGAGGGGCTGACGGTCGTGAAATGGCCAGGCGTATAGAACAAATCCCAACCTTCGTGCGTCTGGTTGGCGACGCGTGAATAGATGGGTGTCGCCCCTGCCTGCACCATGTTCTGATAGAGCGCATCGGTATTCGACGCAGGGATGAGCGGATCGAGCGCACCGTGGTACATCCAGATCGGTTTGTTTGCCAGTATCGTGGAGGCGGCGTTGAGATTCCCGCCACCCGAAAGCGGCGCACCGGCAGCGAAAAGTGTGGGGAATCGAGCCAATGCGTCCCACGTTCCGAATCCACCCATCGATGGACCGGTCACATAGACGCGGTTGGCGTCGGCATTGTAGGACCCGATGACGTTATTGAGGATGTTCACCGCCAGTTGCAGCCGCGGGCTGATCGGCTTCTGCGTTGCGTTCGTATAGTCGCCAACACCCCAGTTATCCCCCGCGTTCATGCTGTTCCAGACTTCACCGAGGCCCGATTGGGGCATAACCAGAATTGCTTGATGTGTGCCTGTCTGCGTCTGGTTGACCAGTTGATCAATCCATTCGTTGGTCCAGGTGAACCCAGGGTAGTTATTTGAAAAGATATCAGATACCGACGTGCCCCGTTCGGCTGCGCTGTGGAGATACAGCATCACCGGCGTGGCCTGCGGTCCGGAGGGTTGGTAGTTCTGGGGGACATAGACGCGGTAATTCATCGAACCCAACCCGGGTTGATTGAAGGTGGCGTCAAATTGCGACTGGGCGACTACGCTTGAAGCAGCGGCGACGATCGCAGCGGCAACGCTGGTGGCGCGCGGAAACATGGGTGTATCCTCCTGAGGGGCATGGTGAGCAAGTACAAATGCGAGCATCCTCAGCCCGAGGTGTTGCCGTCGAGCTGAGGATGCGTCGTGTCAACTGAGGTCTGTTAACGACGGCGGCGTGTCATCCCGAGCAGACCCAGGCTGGCGAGCAGCCCGAGCGATGCCGGTTCGGGCACGACACTCGTGATCTGAACCGCATTCAGAAAACTAAGGCCCGCGACGGGGGCAACCGTCAGAGTGATGGTTCCGCTGGAGGGCACAATGTTCGTAAAGGTTGCCAACTGATTGGCATTGGCAACGACATTAAGTTGTCCGGACTGCGATGTCGTGCCCGCAACGGTGTACGAAGTGATGTTATTGGTCTGATTGGGGTCGGTGATCGTTCCAAGAATATCAAAGTTGTAGGCCGATCCGTTGTCCAGGCCGTTAAATGTGATGCTGTACGGCACAAACCACCAGTAGCTCCCCTGCGTTACCGCCGACGGGAAGATGGCGTCGACCGGTGCCGTGACTGCGGCGGTACCGCCACCGTGCCCAAAGTTCACGAAAGGTGTTCCGCTCGTGGCGGAGATTCCCGTGCTGGCACCGGTGACGTCGCTCAAGTTGCTGAGCGTATTACTTTCCAGCACGTTGTAGGTAATCGAGTGCGAGCCATCTGCGGTCAGGCTCGTGGCGGAATTGGTATTCGCGCCGGGGTTAAAACCGACAACGATGGTCGCGGCAGACGCCAAAGGCGACATGGCCAGAACCACTAGAAACGAGGCAGTCTTCATGATCCGTCCTCCAAAAATTGGAAATGGGGCGGGAAGTGAGGCACCTTGCCTCCCTCACGCCGAAGACATCCTACAACATTTTTGACCCATTGCAACTCAAAATAGATCAAATAATGATTCCTGGAGCAAATTAGATCATTTAAGTGAAAAACACGCCGTCAGTTGCCGTGGAGACACTTCCGCCGAGTCGGTCTCGCCAGAGGAGGTAATCGGTGCTGGTGACGCGACCATCGCTATTGAGGTCATAGGCGGCATCGACCAAGCCGCTGACGGTTAAGCCGTAGGACTGCTTCCAGAGCAGGTAATCAGTACTGGTCACGCGTCGGTCGCCATTGAAATCGCCGGTGAGTTTGTAAAACCGGAGGCTGACCGACTCACCGGGCGTACCGTCGCCGTTGGCGTCGAG
>JBGSMH010000409.1:0-9438 GCA_041740275.1 Phycisphaerae bacterium | reverse complement strand
CGGGCGGGATCATGACCATCAGGCTCATCCCGTGGGCTTTGGCTTGGTCGAGTCCGATCGCCAAAACCATGATCGGGATCATCACCGCCCCCCCGCCGAGGCCCATAAGCCCGGAAAAAATGCCGACGATGATACCGAAGGCGATCAATACGATGGGATTTGTCATCATGGTGTGCTCAGGTGTTGGGCCTGTCGTTTGGGGGCATCGTTTCGCTTGGGCCGTTGATCCAGATTCATCGCGACATCCACTTGGGCTGCTTCGATTTGCAGGATATCGACCAGATACGTTTTGAGGAACATCGAAAGGTCGTGCCTGGCGATCCCGTGCGTGCGCTGGCCGGTGCGGGCGTACAGCCAGTCGGAAAAATCCAGGAAGCGAATAAAAGGCGAAGTTGCGTCAAGCAGCATCTGAGTGAGCCGTACAAAATTGCCGCTGTTGGCGACCAGATCCCAATATCGTGAGAATCGCCGCATCCGCTGCATCTGCTCGAAACTGACCAGTTTGGTCCGCAAAATCTCGTAAGGCGGGTGCGGACTGTAGACCATGTCCCACTCGGCATCGTGCCGACAGATCGGCGTGCCGCGCAGGCGTTTGAGCATCCCGACCTGAATCTCCTGCGGCCGCAACTTCACCAACTGATCAAATCCACACCCAAACGAATCCAAATCCTCCCCCGGCAACCCGACGATCAGGTCCGCATGGACATGCACACCCGTCTTTTCGCGCAGCCAGGTCAGATTCTCCATCAATTTCGCGTGATCCTGCCGACGCGAGATCAGCTTTTCGACCTCTGGATTGAACGTCTGAATGCCCACCTCAAACTGAAGCGCCCCCTCGGGGAACTGCTCGATCAGTTCCCGCAACGGCTCGGGCAGCCGATCCGGGATCATCTCAAAATGCACAAACAACCCCGGCGAATACCGCTCCAGAAAAAACCGCAGGATCGGCAGGCTCATTTTCAGATTGAGATTAAAGGTTCGATCGACAAACTTAAATTGCCTTGCCCCCCGATCCAGCAGGGATTGCATCTGCGCCAAGAACGGTTCGAGCGGCACATTCCGCACCGGTACATCCAGCGATGACAGGCAAAACTCACACTTGAACGGACACCCGCGCGACGCCTCCACATACAATACGCGGCTGGCCAGATCGGCATCGGTGTAGAGGTCGTAGGGCAATTGAAGCGACGCACTGTCATCCGGGGCGCTGGCGAACTCAGGCAGCTCGGCATCGATCACCCGCATCAACGGACGCCGACCGGACAGTAGTTGTTCGCAAAGCGTCCCAAACGCGACATCCGCCTCGCCGCGAACCACATAGTCGGCGATCGCGCACAGCGGCTGCTGATCGGTCTCGTAACTCACCTCGGGCCCGCCCACGACAACGACAATGTCCGGACGCAGGCGTTTGATGTCCTGCACGATTTTTAACGTCGGCTCGGTGTTCCAGATATACACGCCAAAGCCGATGATCTTCGCGCCCGTCGCCAGCAGGTGCTCGACGATATCGATCGGGCGTTGGTTGATGTCGAACTCACGCAAATCCGTCCGCGCGCGCAATGCATCAGGCAGATTGGCCATCAGATACCGCAAACCAAACGCGGCATGGATGTATTTGGCGTTGAGGGTGGTTAGGACGACGTCGGGCATAGAGGTTTGTCGCGGACAGCAAGGCTAAACACAAAAAAAAGAACGACAACCCATTTGTGGATTGTCGTCCTTGTTTGTTCGTACCACAACCGAGTTTGCGTCCGCTTAGCGGCCGGACTGCTCGTAGTAGCCGGTGAAGTAGAGGAAGCGGTTCTGGTTGAGCACGGGGATGTTCAATTGTATCGCCTTGGCCAGAACATCATCATACGCCGCCAATTCTTCCTGCTTACGCTTGAGTTCAAACTGGATTTCCGGGCGGTCCAATTCCTCAGCCGTGTATTCGGGGATTTCCGGCACTTTTCCCATCACCAGGAAGTCGGTGTCGACATTCAACTTGTCGGTGACACTGCCGCCCCACTGGGTCACCAGACGCTTGATGACGTCGGCGTCCTGTGCGGTGGCTTGACCGTTGCGGTCCAGATCAAAGGTACCATAGACCATCAAGTTGTACTTGGTCCGCTTGTCGTAGACGAGATTGACCGCCAGATCGCCTTCAACGACGTTCATGCCGGGGGTTTGACGGACAATGCGGGCTTCGCTGCTGCCGGGCGTGACCTTGATGATTTCGATGCTGGCCTTGCCGCGCGGGAGATTGTCGTCATTGGTCGGATCGCCGGGCTTGGGGATGCCTTGCAGACGATCGAAGATTTCAAAGCTCATGCCCGGGACGACCTGATCGCCGGCACCGAGATCGACATAAATCACGCCATTGCCCGCAAGCCGCAGC
Organism: Phycisphaerae bacterium; assembly: GCA_041740275.1. GTDB lineage: Bacteria > Planctomycetota > Phycisphaerae > Tepidisphaerales > Tepidisphaeraceae > BPJO01. Next base: position 7,061 of record JBGSMH010000409.1, on the reverse strand, counting down.
ACGCGAGCATCGGCCTGCTGGATGATCTGATCGACAGGCTGACGCATACCGTCGAGGCGCACCTGAAGCGCGGTGATATTGTTCTCGCCACGTTTGACATTGGCGGTCAGTTCCTGGATTTGAGCCTGGAGCTTGTTGAGGTCTTCCTGGGCCAGCCGAGCCGCTTCATCGGCCTTGGCTTGGATTTCCTGAATCTGCTTGTCCTTTTCAGCGCGATAGGCCGAAACGCCTGACTCGCTAAGGCTGACATTCGCCCGCGCCGCCATGAGTGCGTCCTGTTGGGCTGCAACTTGCGTGGCAAAGGTCGCCGCAAGCGAATTCATCTTGGTCGTCTGTTCGTCCAAGGTCGCCTGAAGTTGCTTTAGCTGATCCTGCTTGGCTTTGACGCTGGTCGACAACGCATTGATCACCGCGACCAGATTGTCCGCCTGCTTGTCGCCGGTGACTGATTCTGCGGTTTTGATCGCGTTCTCTGCCGCGATCTTGGCTTCGTTTTCGCCGGGTGTGCCCGCGCCACCGATCTGGCGAACCAACGCATCGCGCTGCGCCATGACGACATTGATCAGCCGCATGTTTGCATAGGCCGGGTCCGCATCTTTCACTGCCGTCAACTGTGTCTTCAGTTCGCCAGCCAGATCCGTGTCCGAGACAAAGTCGCGGTAGCGGGTTTCGGTCTGTTTGAGCTGGTCATCAAGTTTCTTGCGATCGACATGGGCAAAGATCGCCAGAACCGTCGCAACCACGAACATGATCGAGGAGACGACAGTCCATGTGATCAACGCCGCTTTCGAGCCGCTTTGAGACTGGATCGGGGGGGGCATAGGTGAACCTCCAAAGGGTGAACGTCAAAGTTGCGGTCTAATTTTCGAGCAAAATCTACTGTTTTTTCCGCTAATATTTCCGGGCAGCGATACCGCCGTCCGTCGCATTGGCAAGGTGGACTGTGCGCTGATTTCGGTCGAATCCGACACCGGATCAGACCGTTCCGCCGCGCCCGGCACCACCGTAACCGATGAATCTACCGTTGATCGATACATACGGTCAAGAAAAGCGTGCGCCCGCGACTGACATTTATCCGCCCCGCCGACTTATCGGAACCCGCCTAGGGGACCGGATCGGGCTTGTCCTGAGGCGAGAGACCATCAAGCGGGTTAATCAGATAACCGGATCTGGCCGGGATCGAACCGGACAACAACGGGTCGTTGGTTTCTTTCATCCACGCGTCCAGCCGGTTGCGCATCGCCACCAAGACCGTGGCGTGCGCCGGGCTTTGCGACAGATCGCAGCTTTCGGTCGGGTCGAAAATCAGGTCAAAAAGCGATTCGGGCTTCTGCGCCACGTCGCGCCATCCGTGCGCCAGCAATGTGGATTTGCTCGCCCCATCATCGACATTGGGCAAAATCGGGTGCGGCTGAAGATTCCAGCGTCGAATATACCGGTACCGCTCGGTTCGCCTCGTCCGCTGGGGTTCGTACGCCGCGTGATAGTTGACCGTCGCATAGACCGCGTCGTGCAATGATTCGACCTTATTTTCCACCAGCGGCAAAAGCGATTTGCCGCGCAGCCAGGACGGCTTGTCGATCCCGATCAGATCACAGAGCGTCGGGAAAATATCCATGTGCGTGACCATCGGCTCAATCACCCGCCCGCCACCAAACCCCGGGCCGCGAAGCATGAGCATCACGCCCGTCCCGAGGTCGGTCAGATTGCACTTCATATATGGAAACGCGATCCCGTGATCGGTCGTGCAGATCACCAGCGTATCCTCGCGACGCCCGGCACGATCGATCGCGTCCAGCACCATCCCCATATACCGATCCAACCGCCCTGCCGACACCGCATAATCTGTAAAATCCGACCGTGTTTGCGGCGTATCGGGCAAACACGCTGGCGGCCGGGTGTAGCGCGCGTCGCCTTTGGGCTCATCCCCGTTGTGCCACTGCACCTTACCCGTGCGATGCGTGGCAAAAAAGCCGCAGGACAAAAAGGACGGCTTGTCGCCGTGCAACCGATCGGTCAGATACTTTGCCGCCCGGGCGGCGGAGGATTCGTCGGCATTGGCACCTTGAATCGACGATAGCGATTCGTCCAGCAACAATTGATAACCCAATCCTTTACGCTTGTCCGGCGTGGTTTCGTGCTGCACGCCCGACAACGCCGTGTGATAGCCATGTCGCGACAGATAATTTGCCAGGTGTTGCGATGGATCATTCAGTGAAAACCCCCGATGCGCCAGGCCCAGCATCCCGGCCTCATGCGGATACATCCCCGTCAGCAACCCGGTGCGACTGGCAGAACACGTCGGATTGACGCAAAACGCGTTGCGAAACAGCACCGATTCCTCCGCAAACCGCTGCAAACGCGGCGTTTCAACCGCATACCCGTACGGCTGAACAAATCGGCCCGTATCGTGCGAATGAAGATAGACGATGTTGAGCGGTCGGTCGGGCATGGTCTTACGATGGTAATTACTTTGATCAAGAGTTTGAAGTTTGGCGTTTGACGTTTGGAGTCGAAGACCGCCCCACTTCAGACTCCAAACCGCATACTGCATACGACTTCCTTCGTGCCCCTTCGCGACACCTTCGTGCCATCGTGAGCTCTGAGTATTGGATTTAACATCTGCGAGTCAGAAATCACCCGGCCAGATCGCGTGACCTGGCAATGGGGTTCGGTGTAGATTGCGTCAGTGACGCCAAACGATTCCACCCCATCCAAACCCGCCCGGCGAATCGTCCTGACCGGCGGGCCCGGGGCGGGCAAGACGGTGATCAGCCAGACCCTCGTCGATCGTTTTCCCGACCGCTTTGTCCGCGTCCCCGAGGCCGCGACGCAGGTCTATTCAGATCTGGCCACCCGCTGGGACAAACTCGACACCGCCGGGCAAAAACGTGTGCAGCGGCTGATCTTTGCCCACCAGATCCAGCAGGAAAACGCCCTTTCTCTGGCTCATCCCGGTAAAACGCTGCTGCTGGATCGCGGGACCATCGACGGTGCCGCCTATTGGCCCGACGGCGCGGCCGCTTACTGGGTCGATTTGGGAACCACCCTGTCCGATCAATTATCCCGTTACGACCAAGTCATCTGGCTCGAAACCGCCGCTGCACTGGGCATTTATGATGGGGAAGAAAGCAATCCCGTCCGCTTCGAAACCCCCACCGACGCCGTCCGCAGCGGGCAAGTCCTCCGCGAACTGTGGCGAGATCACGCGAACCTCTACCACATCGGGGCATTTGTCACTTTGGAAGACAAAGTGCAGGCAGTGATTGAGGCGATTGGGGTACCAGCGCTCAACGTCCGTTAATGTTGCAGAGCCTCGCCGGGAATCGACGATGAAGAGGGTAAACAACGCCCTCGGAGATTTGCCCATGCCCATGCTTCAAGACGACATTCGCAAGCACTATGAATCGAACTGGCAGCGCGCCGATGAGTCCGCCGACGCGGTCGAGCAGTTGCGGTATAGCTCGCCGGTCGAGGATGAGGTGCTTTATCCGGCATATCAACAGTTGATCCGCGATCTCAAGCTCATCGACGAAGACACCCGCATTCTCGATGTCGGATCGGGTTCGGGCCGCTGGGTGCAGTTTTTTACCGAACATTTTCGCCCGTGTAAGTTGATGGGCGTCGATTTTGCCGCCGCCTCGGTCAAATTGCTCAATCGCTGGTATCCCTCGACCACGCACACCCAGACGCGGTTCGACGTTTGCGATATCACCAAGCCAGATATGGACTTATGCGAACGGTTTGACCTGATCAACGTCGCCAATGTGCTGTTCCATATCCCCGAAACCGACCGCTATACGCAGGCGATCCGCAATCTGGCCTCCCACCTCGCGCCCGGCGGGCGGATCGTCACCACCGAATATCTCCCCCGCACGACCATGCGAACCGAGTGGATGCTGGTGCGAAGTCGATATGAGTTTGAAGCGATCGTCCACGCCGCCGGGCTGCGGATCATCGATACCCGCGGGTTCTGTTTCTTCGCCAACGACCCGATGGGCTTGGACGGACCCGACACCGGCACGCGCGGGCACTTCAATCGGGTTCGCTCGATGACCCAGCAACTGCTCACCAGCGCCACCGATCCCGGCACGCGCAAATACCTGATCCAGATGCTGGCCGAGATCGAACGCGCTTGCCTCAGCTTTGCCCAGGAGCGTGTGGCGGATGTCGACCTGCCGAGCCAGAAGCTGGTGGTTTTGGGCGCGATGTAAGACGATTCTTCCTGAAAATCCGTCGCTCCTGCCCAACGCCCCGTTCGGTGCTATGATATCCGCCAGATCATGGCCAAGAACAAGCAATCACAGCCCAAGTCGTTTGAAGAAGCCGTTGGCGAACTCGAGCAGATCCTCCGCGAAATGGAGCGCGGCGAGGTTCCGCTGGAGCAATCGCTCACCCGCTACGAGCGTGGGAATTATCTGCTGCAATACTGTCGTGCGGTGCTGGCCAAGGCCGAGCAGCAGATCGAGGAATTGAGCAAAACTGATGACGCCCCGGCAGCAGAAACACCCACGATAGCCAGGCCCGATTCCGATCCCGAATCGGCCGATGACGATGACGACGACGCGGAGCTTTCGCCATGAGCCGAATCGACGCGTTGGAGATTCTCAAGCAGCACGCGGGCGAATTGGACGCCTATTTGCGTGATCGATTCGAGCACCAATCGGGCGCCCCGGCGCGGTTAATGGAGGCGATCCGCTATAGCCTCGGCGCCGGCGGAAAACGCGTCCGGCCAACCCTGATCCTCGAGACATTCGACGCACTCAACCCCGGAAACGCCCCCCGCGACGCCGCGATGGTCTCGGCGGTGGCGATGGAATTGATCCACACCTTTTCGCTGGTCCACGACGATCTGCCCGCGATGGACAACGACGATCTTCGCCGCGGAAAACCGACCAATCACAAGGTTTTCGGCGAGGCGATGGCGATCCTGGCCGGCGATGCGATGGTCACGCTGGCGTTTGAAACAATCGCGTCCCAAGTCAGCGATGCGCGTCTGGCGATCGCGCTGGTCCAGGCGCTATCCCATGCCGCCGGTCCGTGTGGAATGATCGGCGGGCAGGTGCTGGACATGGCGGGGGAAACGCAGACGCTCACTCTCGATCAATTGCAGCACGTCCACCGCCTCAAAACCGGCGCGCTATTGGTGACCAGTTGCCGAATGGGCGCGTTGTGCGCCGGTGCCGACGACGATCAACTCGATGCGGCGACGCGGTTCGGATCGCACATGGGCTTGGCGTTTCAGATCGTCGATGATCTGCTTGATGAAACCGCCACTCCCGAACAACTCGGCAAAGCCACTCAAAAAGATCGCGGCAAGGGCAAAAACACCTATCCCCGCCTGCTCGGACTCGGCGGTGCCCGAGCCGAGGCCGATCGACAACTCCAACTGGCGATCGACGCCATCTCGGGTTTGGGCGATCGCGCCGAGCGACTTATCGCACTGGCGAAGTTTGTGGTGGAGCGGAAGTCGTAGAAGATGGCCCGCCGTGCAGTTATCGCCAGACCACCTTCTCAACGCATACGCCCAGGGCGTGTTTCCGATGACCGATCCGGACGGGGTTGTTCGTTGGTATACGACCGATCCGCGGGGGATTTTGCCGCTGGACCAGTTTCATTGCCCGCGAACCCTTCGCCAGTGGGTGCGACAGCGCCGGTTTGATATCCGCTTCGATACCGCCTTTGAACAGGTCATGCGCGGCTGCATGGAGGTGAAGCGGGAAGACGCCGGGATGGGGTGGATCAGCGACGATCTGATCGACGCCTATGTCGCTTTACACCAGCTCGGTTTCGCCCATTCGGTCGAGGCCTGGCAAAACGGGCAATTGGTGGGCGGCCTCTACGGCGTGTCGCTGGGGGCGGCGTTTTTTGGGGAATCGATGTTCCACACCGCCCCCAATGCCAGCAAAATCTGCCTTGTCCACCTCGTCCAGCGCCTCCGCGACCGAGATTATCGGCTTTTAGACACCCAAATGGTCACCCGCCACATGCGCCAGTTCGGGACGATCGAAATCCCCCTTGATGATTACATGAAACTGCTCAAAACCGCCCTGCTGCACAACGCCCGCTTCAAAGACGACCGGACAACATAGGTCTGGCCTGCCCCCGCCGATCCCAAATCGCAAATCCAAAATCCTCATGTCACCTAAACGGGATTTACTTGACAGAATCGGGTGTCAGATTACAGTGCTGCCTAGTAATGTCGGCATTGATCGTGGAAGGATTCCGATCGATTGACGTCGGCATGTTGCGGAGGCGTATTGCGACCGTATTTGGCTGGAGATAGTCAAGCCCGGTCGGTTTTTCGCTCGTGCACCCCATGTTACGCACCAGTGATCCGGACGCGATGCGTGTCCAAGGAGCCAACCTGTGAGTCCCCTGACCAAGTTGTTTGTCGTGTTGCTCGTGCTCGTTTCAGTCGTTTTGACGGCGGGCGTGGTGACGTTTGTAAACAAGCTCGACCCCATCCAGCAAAACCTGCTGGCCGAGCGAGCCAAGACCCAGGCGCAAGCCTCGCTGATCAGTAAGAAGGACGCGGACATCGCCTCCCTCAATACCCAGTTGGTCTCTGCCAACGATCAGGCCGCCAGCCAGGCGCAGACCCTGAACAACACGATCCAGACCCTGCGGTCGCAGATCATCGATCGCGATTCTCAGATCGCCAGTGGCAAGCAGTCTGTGTCAACGCTCACCAGCGCCAACGCCAGCCAGTCCGCCGCCCTCGCCGCCAGCGAAGACAGCAAGACCAAGCTGCAGGAGCAGGTCGCCTCGCTGCGTAAGGATTCGGACGAACGCCTGCGTCAAATCGCCGACCTCAACACCCGCGTCAGCAACCTCGTCGCCGAGAACTCGGTGCTGAATCGTGAGAAACGCAACCTCGCCGAGCAAGTCGCTGAACTGCAAGGCAAAGGCGAAGCGATGGGCAAGCTGATCAAAGACCTCGGCGGTAACGAAGCGATGCTGGCAGGTAATGTCGGCGTTCGAGGCGGTGCCCCGGCCATCAACGGCGTGATCCGCTCGGTCCGCAGTATCGCCGGCAAAGAATATGCCACCATCTCCAT
>JBGSMH010000408.1:0-4543 GCA_041740275.1 Phycisphaerae bacterium | reverse complement strand
TTTTCGTCACCCGCTTTCTTCGATCCTGCCAACGTGGGCAACGCGATCAAGAACCCGGTGGAGTTTGTGGTCGGCTCGGTTCGGTCGCTGAACGCCCCGCTGTCGGATGTGCAAACCTACGCCGACGCCGCCGCCGGGATGGGGATGGATATCTACAATCCGCCTGATGTGTCGGGCTGGGCGTTGGGCGAAGGTTGGATCAGCACCTATACGCTGCTGGAGCGGATTCGCCTGGTTCGCGGCTTGGTCGGCCAAGGCCGTGGCGGGACGGTCTGCGGGCTGGATACCGCCAAGATCATCAAAGACGACTTCATGAGCGAAAATGACGAGTTGGTCGATCATTTTTCGGTGCGATTCCTGCATCGCAAACCGCCCGACAAACTGCGTAAGACGCTCAGTGAGTTTCTGCTCGCAGGATCGCGCACGCCGGTAGTTCGGCTGCCCGGGGCAGAGCGTGAGGCCAAGATTCGAGGGTTAATCCGGCTGATCATGTGCTCGCCGGAGTATCAGTTGTGCTAGGGTCGATGGTGTTCGTACACGGAGACATGTCATGATTATTTCTCGACGCGAGTTCATGCGAAGCGGTGCCAGTGTGGTCGCATTGGGCGGGACCGTCCCGGCGATGTTGATGAATCTGGCGTACGCTCGCGCGATGGAGAACGACCCGTCGACTAAGGACAAAATCCTGGTCGTCTTTGAACTCAATGGCGGAAACGATGGCATAAACACCGTCATCCCCATCAATGACCCGAACTACGCCCTGGCGCGACCGACGCTGGCGATCCCCAAGAACGATGTCCTGATGCTCGATGAGTGGGCCGGTCTGCACCCGTCGATGCAGCCGCTGCACGAAGTGTTCAAGGAAAAGCAGTTGGCGGTCGTGCAAGGGGTCGGCTATCCCAATGCCAACCGATCGCACTTCAAGAGCATGGAAATCTGGCACCGAGGCGACCCCGGCGGCGAGTTTAACACCGGCTGGCTGGGTCGCTGGTACGAACGCGAGAAGATGGAGAAGAATCAATCGGTCGTCCCGATCGTCCACTACGGGCAAAGCCGCCCGATGATGTTCAAGAGTGGCCGGGCACCGTCGATCAGCATCAACTCGATTGATGACTTCTATCCCAAGAACGGCAAGCCCGAATCAGTCGCGATCTCCAAACTCTACAAAGACCTCAAAACTGGCGGCGGTGAGATGCCCAAGATGATGGACGAGATGGGCCACGGCCCGGATGGCACGTCCGCGCTGTCGGCCGACGAGGTGATCATGTCCACCGGTCAGGACATCGTAAAAGGGACCGAGTTGATCAAGAAGATCATCAAGAACCCGCGCACGCCCAAGGTCGCCTATCCGCAAGGCCGGGTCGGGCAAGGGATGGCGGTCTTTGCGCAGATGATCGTCGAAAACAGTGGAACCAAGCTCTTTTACATCAGCCTTGGCGGGTTCGACACGCACGCCAATCAGGCCAACAATCACGGCAACCTGCTGGCCAGTTTCAGCGGTGCGATCGCGGCATTCCTCGGCGATCTCAAGGCCGAAGGTCGCGACAAGGACGTGATGGTCATGGGCTTCAGCGAGTTCGGCCGCCGCGTCAAGGAAAACGGCAGTGCCGGGACCGACCACGGTGCCGCCAGCGTCATGTTCTTCGCCGGGGGCGATGTGAAGGGCGGCGTGTACGGCAAATACCCCAGCCTTGAGAAGCTGGACGATGGCGATCTGCGTTTCAACGTCGATTTCCGCGATTGTTACGCCACCGTGCTGGAAAATTTCCTCGGCACCGATTCGGCCCGGATTCTCCCCAAAGGCCGTGAAAAACTCGGATTTATCTGATTTCTGCGAAACCGCCTCCGTTCGATCTTCACAGTTATCGGCCTATGATCAGCCGTGGTTCGATTATCGGCCCATGGTCGAAAGCTGAGTCGCGCCGTGCATATGCCGATGGCGCTAAGGGAGTTCGTGCGCTCGGAGCCTGTGTTTCGCGAGATCGATATGACGGCATTTGTCGATTCCTGCATCGATACAATGAACAACACCGCATCGGCGGTGCAGAAACGCGCACACCCCCGGGCGCGAAAGATGCTCGCCGCGCTCGCCGGTAAATCCAATATCCTGATCACCGCACACATCCACCCCGACCCCGACGCTGCCGCCAGTTGTCTGGGAATGAAAAAACTCCTCGAAGCCGCGCTCCCTGCGGGCACCAAGATATCGATTCGTTTCAAAGGTCAGCACACCGCCCCACGCTTCGCCGGGTTCGCACGCACCGCCCAATTGCAGTTTGAAGACTGGGACGATGAAGCGGTCAGAACCTACGACGCGATCGTGCTACTCGATACGCAGCCAAACTTTGCCGTCACTCCGTTGCCCGCGGGTGTGCAGGCGACAGTCCTGGTCGATCACCATCGCGGTCGAGGCCGACGCGCCAAAATGGCGTTTGCGGATGTGCGAATCGACGTCGGTGCGACGGCATCAATCATTTTCAGCTACTTCATGGAATTGCAGATCCCGATCGACCCCACCGTCGCGGCGGCGCTGCTGTACGCGATCGAGTGTGACATCGCCGGTGTCGCCGGGATGCAAAGCCAACTCGACACCGTCGCGATTTCCGGACTCACCCTCGTTGCTGACATCCGCAAGTTGTGGCAGATGCGCTACGTCGATGTACCGGCCGGGTATTACACGGCGTTTGCCAAGAGCGTCACCAACGCGATGCGGTACGATTTTGCACTGATCACGCACGCCGGAAAAATCGATCAAGTCGAAGAGGCCGCACTGCTGGCCGACGGATTGCTGCGGTGCGCCGGTGTTGATATCACACTGGTCACCGCCGAACACGAAGGCCGGTTGATTCTCTCGCTCCGCTCCGAACTCTCCCGCGTCAGCAGCGGCGAGATCGTCCGTCGTCTTATCAATAAGATCGGCGACGGCGGCGGCCACCGCTCCAAGGCGGGCGGGCAAATCAAACTCGAATCCGACTCCCCCGCCTGCATCACCCGCATCCAGCAAACCCTCAAACGCCGACTTCTCCGCTGTCTGCATATCACCACCACGCGCGGTAAACCGCTGTCGGCGTGACCCGCCACCGTTTTTTCCGTATCATCTCGCTCCCTTCACCACGAAGTCGGTTCGCGGACATTCGTGCTATTCGTGCCTTCGTGGTGAAGCCATTATCGAGACCATGACCATGAGCGCAGAACTAGCCAAAGCATACGACCCCACCTCGGTTCAAGACGAGGTCGCCAAGGTGTGGGACGACGAAAAGTGTTTCCACGCCGAGCCCACCGACCCCGGCGAGCCATACAGCATCGTCATCCCCCCGCCCAACGTCACCGCCGCGCTGCACTTGGGACATGCGCTGAATAACACGTTGCAGGACATCCTGATCCGCCGGGCGCGGATGCAGGGTAAGAACGCCGTCTGGCTGCCCGGCACCGATCACGCCGGGATCGCGACGCAAACCGTTGTCGAAAAACGGGTTCTGAAAGAAGAGGGAAAGCGCCGCACCGAGTTTGAGCGCGATGATTTTGTCAAAAAGATCCAGGCTTGGAAGGACGAGTACGAGCAGGTCATCCTCGGCCAGCTCAAGGCGATGGGCTGTTCGTGCGATTGGGACCGCACCGCGTTCACGATGGACGAGCCGCGCGCCAAGGCGGTCCGTGAGGCGTTTTTTCAACTTTTCAAAGCCGGGCTCATCTACCGTGGCAAGCGGCTCGTCAACTGGGACCCGGTGACGCTCACCGCATTGGCCGACGATGAGGTGGAGAACGAGGAGGTCGATGGGTTTTTCTATTACCTCAAATACCCGCTGGCCGACGGCTCAGGCACGATCACCGTCGCGACAACACGCCCGGAAACGATGCTGGGCGATACCGCCGTCGCGATCAACCCCAAAGACCCGCGGGCCGCGTCGCTGAAGGGCAAGTTTGTCCGCCTCCCGATCGTCAATCGCGTGATCCCGATCATCGAAGACGACTATGTCGTTCTCCCCGTCTCGCTCGGCGGCGATCCGGCGGACACCAAGGCGCAGATGGCGACCGGATTCCTCAAGGTCACCCCCGCCCACGACCCCAACGACTACGACATCGGCCAGCGCCATAGCCTGCCGATCATCAACGTGATGGCGCCCGACGCCAGCATCTCCGACAAGCACGGCTGGACCGACACCGGCGACGCCGGTTTCCTGCTCGGCAAGTCGCGCGAAGAAGCGCGCAAACTGGTCGTCAAGTGGTTCAAGGACAACGACTTACTGGAAGATCAGAAGCCGTATCGCCACAGCGTCGGGCATTCGTACCGATCGCATGTGCCGATCGAGCCGTACCTGAGCGATCAGTGGTATTGCCGCGTTACGGATGACCGCCTGCGCGGGGCGGCGTTGCGGTCGTTGAGTCCGGAGCAAGTCTCTCGTGGCACGGGTTTCCAACCCGTGTCCGAAAGCGAACATGGGTTGGAAACCCATGCTACAAATACAGGGCTGACCTTCTACCCCGAACGGTACGCCAAGACCTACCAAACCTGGCACGAAAACATCCGCGACTGGTGCATCAG
>JBGSMH010000407.1:0-5810 GCA_041740275.1 Phycisphaerae bacterium | reverse complement strand
GATCGACGGCACCGACCCCGCTGACCTGCGTCTGATGCGCACCTGGCGTCGCGAGGCACTGGGCGATCAACTCATCCAGGTCTTTCGCGATCGCACCAGCGTAAACATCTCCCTGCCGCCGCAGTGAGCGATTAAGCTAGGAATGGGACACAGATGACAGGGATTGGATCGGATGAACACGGATGGTGGGCTATTCCTCGCCCGCCGCCTCGCTGCGGTTAGATTCCTCGCCCCATTCGTGCAGCAAGTCCGCACGGCTTTGCAGCAGCGGCGCCAGTTGCTTCGCCCGCGATGGATCTCCGACAGAGTATCCCTCCGACTGCTCGCCGCCTCTCATGCGTTCGGCGGCCGCGCGCCATAGCTTCGCAAAGGCTATCAACACGTCGCCTGTGCTTCTCTGGTCGCCGGCGGTCATGTAGTCGGTCGGAAGGTCGCCGGAAATCGCCCACCATCCCACTTGATCGGGGTAGGCTTTCGATCGGACAGCCCAAATCGCGACGTACGGCGATACAAACCAGCGTGGCTCAAGCGAGACGCCGTTGTGCTCGCATCGTTGCGAAGCGAGGTAATCGATTACGTTCTGCCGCTGATGCGCCACCCAGGCGGCGTCTTCAGGGTCGTCGATGTTGGAAGCTTCGTCAGTCTCCATCGTTCGCCAGCGAGGAATAACGGATCAGCATTCATCGACCCGGCGGGCACCGGACGAATTCTCGAATCACGAGGACCGCGACGCCCGGCTGGTTAGATGCAGCGGCTGGTTATTCCGCCGTCCGCCAGCCGCCGAATTCAAGATACTCAACTGCGGACTGATGGGGGCGTGCCCGGAAGACCGCAATCTCCGGACAGTTCTCCGGCGTCAGCACCGCATCCCTGCCGGTCGCGTCGCACAACAAGTGCATGAAGGCCAACAGAGCATCCAACTGGCTCTGCCCTTGAACCTCGCGGGGATCAATGTCGAACTCAATTTCATCACGCGTAAAGAAATGGCAGTTGGCCTGAACGCCCGCGAAGTAGACGGAAAGCATTCGCGTATCCTCGCCCTCGGCTGGAAAGGCGTCTGTTGCCGCGGTGGGCATATCCGTGGAGGCACCGGCACTTTGGTATAGGAGCTCATAGGGCGCTTGCCGCAGGCGATCCAAGACGTGCTGCCACGCTTGAAGATCGGTGTCAAACACATAGATGTCTCGCCAACTTCCGTCGAAGGCAAACTCCTGTGCGACGATGTCCCAATCAATGCCGTCCAATGCGGGTACTCCGACGCAGGTTAAGGAATAGGACTTATGCCAAGTGCGCCGGTAGGCCAGCGTTGCGCGGTCAGCGTCGGTCGCACTGGGCATCAAGTCTGATCGAAACTGAACCGCCGCTGGTGGGGGGATTCTAGCGAATGCGGGGGCGTTCGTCTCGTGTGAACGGGCGCGGCAAAATTTTGAAAACCGATTTTACCACGATAGCGCTCCACTTCGTGTCGCGGCTAAACGACCCCCAAACGCGCAACAGGCAAAAAGGGGAATCGGATAAAAAAGGAGTCGATTTTCGGGCAATTTTGATTGGGCGTTGCGCGCCAGAACTGTTCTGGCGCGCAACAGGGGTGGAAGTGTGGAGGGAAGGTGTGTTTGGGTTTTGGGTTTAGGAGAATTTCAGGATGACAGTAGGGAGCGCGCAAGTGTCGAATTTATAACTGGTTATGACCGTCACGAAACGCCAGCAAGCTGGCGGCTAAACTGGGGTAGGGATTCGATCTGCGTTCATCTGAGTTCATCTGCGGTTTCAGCGCATTGTCCGGCCGGAAAGGTAGGAGTTGCAACAGTTGCACGCGGCGCGCAACACTTTTGGGAGGTCGAAATTTACAAGTCCAGTGAAGGCCAGCAGTTATGATTTTCACATGGACCAAACCCGATGCAACAAATGCAACAAGTGAAAAAAGCGGACGTGTTGCAGTGCCCGTAAGCGATCCGATGGAACCGGAAATTCGAAATCCGGCGAATCATCCTTATACTGCGTCGCTCGAAACTACAGGAGCAATCATGGCTATTGAAAAAGAGAATCCCAAGAAAATCGTGCTGGCTTATTCCGGCGGGCTGGATACATCAGTCATTCTGCCGTGGCTGAAGGAGCGATATCCGGGCGTGAAGCTTGTCGCGTTCGCCGCCGAGTTGGGGCAGGGATCGGAACTGAAGGGCGTTGAAGAGAAGGCGTACAAGAGCGGTGCCGATGAGGTGATCGTGGCCGATCTGCGTCAGGAGTTTGCCGAAAAATACTGCTTCCCGATGCTGCGGGCGCACGCGATTTATGAGCAGGATTATCTGCTGGGTACGAGCATCGCCCGCCCGCTGATCGCCGCCAAGCAGGTGGAGGTGGCGCGTCAGACCAACGCCGACGCGGTCGGCCATGGCGCGACCGGCAAGGGCAATGATCAGGTGCGGTTTGAACTGACGTTCATGGCGCTGGCACCGGATTTGAAGATCATCTCGCCGTGGAAAGACCCGAGTTTTGAATTGCGCGATCGTGAGAGCGCGATTGACTATGCGGATAAACACAACATTCCGATCCCTGTCAGCAAGAAGAAGATCTATTCGCAGGATCGCAATCTATGGCACATCAGCCACGAGGGCGCGGAGATCGAGCATCCCGATGCCGAGCCCAACTGGGAGGCGTGTTTGACGATGACCAGCCCGCTGGGCAAGACGCCGAATGAAAGTGAAGTGGTCGAGGTCGGCTTTGAAGCCGGCAATCCGGTGAGCGTCAACGGCAAGACAATGGCCGGCGACACGCTCATCGCGACATTGAACGAGATCGGCGGCAAGCATGGCGTGGGTGTTGCGCTCCTAGTTGAGAATCGACTGGTCGGTATGAAAAGCCGCGGCGTCTATGAAACGCCCGGCGGGACAATCCTTTACGAAGCCCACAAGGCGCTGGAACAAATCTGTATCGAGCGTGATACGCTCCATTACAAGCAGCAGATCGCGCTCCAGTACGCGAAGATGGTCTACAACGGGCAGTGGTTTCACCCGCTGCGTGAGGCGCTGCAGACGTTTATCGATAACACCAACGCAACCGTCACCGGCGTGGCCAAGGTCCGCTTGTTCAAAGGCCGCGCGATGGCGATCGGTGCGGCGAGCCCGCACACGCTCTATGACAACCAACTGGCCAGCTTCTCCATGGAAGGCTACGATGTGACGGCTGCGCGGGGGTTCATCGATCTGTTCGGCTTGCCGATGAAAGTCGCTCAGCAGGCCAAACGCTGGTAGCGAGAAAAATCACCACCAGCGCCGACGCCAACGTTCCGTGGGTCGCGGGGCGGCGGCGTCGCGGATCTGGAAGACGAGGATGTTGGGATTAGTAAACGTCTGCATCGGGTGATCGGCCTGTCGTGCCCAGACGACCGGGTAGTCGTTGATCAACTCGTTGTAAAAGCGCTGGCCTTCGGCGAACTCGCGCTCGTTGCCTTCGCTGGCGACGGTGTGGGGGTCGAGAAAGCGTTCATACGCACTGCCCGCGATCGCGACATATTTGACGCCTCGGGATCGGAGTCGTTCGATCGATCCACGACTGGCAGCGAAGTGGCCGGTGGTAACATCCGCGCGGGTTCGATTGCGGCCGCGATTCCACTCGGTATAGCCATCGGCGACGACGACCGTTCCGGGCGGAACATTTTTCCGGGCCCATTGATACAGCAGATCGCGGCTGTCCAGCGCGAATTGCTGGTCATATTCCTGAACGCGCTGCGTCTGCACCCATGCCAGCGCGATGATCGCCATGGCGGTGACGATTTGTCGGATCGGGTGGGAATCGATCAGTCGAATCCACCAAAGCACCGAGACGGCGGCGAATACATAGAGCAGCAGCGACGCGGGCATGATGTAGCGAAAGAATGGGATGACGCTATACGACACGCCGACGGTGTAGACGATGATGGTCAGTCCAAGCCAGGCCATGAAGATGATCGACGGCCCGCTGGTGATGCCTTTGCGCCTGCGAGTCAGCACCCACGCCGCCGGTGCGATCAGCACCAGTATCGGGACGTGCGGCATCGCTTCGTCGATCATCTGATCGAAAAAGTACGGGGTCGGTGTTGCCAGACGCAAGCCGACATGATCCGTCACGGCGTGGTTTTGTTCGCGCTCAAATCCTTCGACAAAGTCGTCCCAGTTCTCCATCGCCCGCCAGTTGATCGATTGCCAGGATTGCCAGCCCGTCCAGACCATCAGCAACAGCAGAAACGGGACCAACCACCAGCGGCGATAGTTGGTCAGCAGGATGATTACGATCGCCGGCAGGACCATCACCGCCCCGGCATATTTGCCCGATGCCGCCAGCGCAACTGCAACGCCCAGCAGCGTTGCCAGGGGCAATTGCCAGCCCCAGTGTCGAAGTCGGCACATCATTGCCCCGGCGCAGATCACCGCCGCCACGCCGAGGCAGAGCGAGGGTTCTTCTTTGAAATAGCGGGCATGAGACAAGAGTGTGGGGCAAAGTGCCGCACCCACCGCCGCCAATGCAAACCCGCGCCAGCCTGCGGCAAAGAATCCCGCCCACGCCAGCAGCACCACCGCACCGCCCGCAAGGTACGCTGACGCATCGCGACCGGCGAAGACGATGTCTTCCCGTTCCATCAATTTGGGGTCCTGCCCTCGCCACTCCAGCAGCCAGATCGCCGATTCCAGCATCAATTGAGGGTGATTGAAGTTTCGCTTTTCTGTGGCGATTTGCTCGGCTTTTCCGCCTTCATCGGGGTGATAGCTGGCGGGGAATCGGTTGTTCTGCATGAACAGCGTGCTGCTGAACCAAAGCAACGCGATCGAAAGGACCCCAAACGCCAGCGTCGCAGCGGCGCATTTCATCGCAGGACCGATCCACTTGGGCAGGGCATGGGTTGTGGGGGAAACATCGGTCAAGCACCCCTTCATACCGCCGCCGACGCGGAATGTTAAGTGGAAGAATTAGGGGGCGAGCCATTCGTGGCGGAAAGTGTCCGATTCGATCCAGAAACGAACCCGCCGATGGGCGTCGGGGTGCAGATACAGCCAGTCGATCGATTCGATGTGCCCTACGACGACCGCAAAATTATCCCGACCGATCCCCGAAGGTGGCGGGTTCTTGATCAGCATGTCGGGCAAGACCTGGCCTGACGCCAGCGGCGTGCGGTACATCTCGCGGCTTCGCTGGGGGAGGATCGTCCATTGTTCATTGGCGACGGCATCCTGAGTATGGAGCGTGGCGCGCGTATGGACGCGGATTTGCAGCCGTTCGATGGGATCGTAAAAGAGCCAGGAAACGGTCGGGTCCTGTAATAGATGGGAAAATTTGGGGCTGCGGCGATCGGTGTGAAACACCAAAGTCGCGGCACTTCGGTCGCATCTGCGGAGAATGACCGTACGCACGGTAACGCCGTCGATTTCGTTGGTTGAAGCGACGGCGGGTGTGTGAAACGCACTTTTGGCGTCATTTTGTGCCGATTCCAGCCGCTTCCAAAGGTCGTCAAAAATCGCCTGCGGCGAGAGCAGATCGTCCAACATGCCCTTATCATAGCATTTGCCAGGCGATCGCGCACCGCGCGATGTTGTGTGCGGGGCGGGTTTTTGATACAGTTTTAGGCTCGAAAAGTTTTTTGATCGATAATTTGAGGTGCGTTATGTCAATGGATCCATCACTGAAGAGCGGCAGCGGTTTGGTTCGGCATCGGAACGTTTTGACGCGCGGTGAGCGTCTGGAACGTCTGGCCGGACAGGGTAAGTGGGACGAAGCCAAGAGCGTCTACAAGCTGCCGAAGGTGGGCAATCGTAAGTTGATCATCGGCGGCAAGGACAAGA
>JBGSMH010000406.1:0-3170 GCA_041740275.1 Phycisphaerae bacterium | reverse complement strand
TCCGGCGAAGGCGCAAGCGACGCCGGCGAACCAACGGGCGAAATCAGCGCGTCGCAGACCCGAAAATTGGTGTCCAGATTATCCAGCGGAAGCGCCGCTTCGTCGGCGATGCCCAGTTCGTCGATCGCCATTTTACGGGCGATCATCATGGTGACTTTGGCAAGCTCGATGGCGAAATCGTTGATATCCATGCCGAAGAATTGTCGCGCATTGACGTGAAGGAGCGTGGCGGCAAAGTCGGGGAAATCAGCGGCCATGCGCTCGCGGATGCGCGTTTCCAATCGCTTCATCTCGCGATAGGCGATGTAAAGGAAGTTGCCCGAACCGCAGGCAGGATCGAGCACGCGGAGGGTAGTGAGGCGCTCAAGGAGGGCTTGGAGTCGCTTGGCGGATTTGGCGGATTCGATCGCGTCGGTCCACGGATCGACGATCGTCGGCTTGACGATTTTCATGATGTCGACCGGCGAGGTGTAGTGTGCGCCGTAGGCGTGACGCGCTTCCTTGCCCATCGAGTGTTCGAAGAGCGTGCCGAAGATGTCGGGGGAGACCTTGGACCACTTCTCATTCGCAGCGGCTTTGAGTTGGGCGATCTCGTCTTCGTAGAGTTCGACCCGCGCCGGTTCGGCGAAGATACCGCCGTTGAAGTAGCGAACGCCTTTGTACCGCCCGCCGGGGTTGCCCTCGGGCCGATTCATCGCCTCGAAGAGCCCGCCGAGCTTGTCGTAGCTGTGGGCCGGTTCGGTGCACTCGTCGAGCAGGTTGGAAAGCGTGTTGCGGGCGAGCAATCCGATATCCTCGGAAAACATCGCGATCAGCGACTGGAGAATGAACCGCTGGGCCAGGTTGCGATCGACTTTTCGGACGATGAGCTTGTTGAAGCACTCGGCGAGCTTGTCGGCGGCCTTGCGGGTGACCTCTTCCTTGTCGTTACCGAAGCGCGGCTGGGTGGGCACCTTGAACAAAAACGCCAGCGGATCGGGCCGGTCTGGAAGATCGGCCAGCGCGAGCGTATCGACCGGGGAATCGATCTGGCTGTTGAAATCGTAGACGTGGAACTGATCGAAGTTGCAGAGCACGACGTAGCGTGGGCGATCGGGCACGAGGCGGACCCAGTAATCGAAGGCCTGCCGGAAGTGTTTCGACAGATCGACGCCCCGCTTCTTCATTTCGATCAGGACGACGGGCTTCCAGACGTAATCGGCGAAGCTGGTACCGCCGCCGTCCTCGGTCGATTTTTTGATGCGGAATTCGGGCGTACCGCCGACCTCGCGTGAGCCGGGGTGTCCGAAGGCCAGAAAGAGCCGGTCGAGATAGAGTTGGGCTTCGCCTTTTTCGTCGCCGGTGATGTATTGTGAGACCCACTCGACAAAGGCGGTGAGTTTCGGCTTCTGCATTTCAAGCATGTACGCGTCCCCGGTTTAGTTGACGGTTCGAGAGAACCCGATAATACCGCAGAAGTGGGATATCAGCCAGCAAACGGGGTTTGCGGTCACGCTGCTAAATGGGCGCGATGGTGGACCGTTCGCAGGTCGGTTGCGAATCGCGATTCCGGTGCCGGGCGTTCTGGGGTATGATTCGCGACTTCGATGCGATTGAAACTCTCCAAGACGTTCCGATTCGAGGCCGCCCATTGGTTGCCGACTTTTCCTGAGGGGCACAAGTGTCGGCGGCTGCACGGGCACTCGTTTCGGTTCGATGTGATCGTCGAAGGCGATGTCGATCCCGCCCTCGGCTACCTGATCGACTACGGCGACATCAAGAAGATCGTCGACCCGATCGTGCATCAACTCGACCACTACTGCCTCAACGACCTGCCCGGCCTGGAAAACCCCACCGCCGAGATGATCACCAAGTGGCTTTGGGATCATATTCGTCCCCAATTGCCCCTTTTATCAAAGATCATCGTCAACGAGACGTGCACGTCTGCGTGTGAATATTCGGGCAAATAGCGAAAGAATGGGACACAGATGACACGGATCGGCACAGATTTTCACAGATAATACCAAAACTTATCAGAACATTATCAATGTCCAATCGGCTTTTTCTGAATGTTCATAAGTCTTTATCTGAATTGGTCTTATCCGTGTTGATCTGTGCCAATCTGTGCCATCTGTGTCCCATCAGGACCACGCCCACTTGACAACTTATGATAGATCATGCACACTTCTGCCAACACTCTGACAGGGCTTAAACGCGCATGGCGGCAACTGCAACACAACTGAATCGAAAAGACGTCGAAACTCTCGTGCGCGAGGTGCTTCGGCAGAAACTCGCTGGCATCACCGGCCCGCAGTCGATCGAGCGACACGCCACCGATCGCCGCCCCGGACCGCCGCACCCGCTGGTCGTCAACGTGTCGGCCAGGCACGCCCACGTCACGCAGGAACATCTGGAAATCCTCTTCGGGCGCGGGACGACGCTCACGAAGATGAAAGACCTGTACCAGCAAGGCGAGTTCGCCTCTGAGCAACAGATCACCGTCGTGGGACCGCGTCAGCGGATCATCCCCAACGTCCGCATTCTTGGGCCGGTTCGCAATTACACGCAGCTTGAACTGAGCTACACCGACGGCATCTACCTGGGCATTGATTTGCCCCTGAAGATCTCCGGCGATCATGCCGGTACGCCCGGCATCACCCTGCTCGGGCCGGCCGGGGCTTTGACGATCAACCAGGGCGTGATTCGCGCCAAGCGACACGTTCACATGTCGACCGAAGACATGGCGTATTACGGCGTGAAGGACGGGGACGAAATGAAACTGAAAATCGACGGTCCGTGCGGCGTGACCTACGCCGGCGTTACCGTCCGCTATCACCCGAAGGTGGTACTGGAAGTCCATATCGACACCGATGAAGGCAACGCGTGCGATCTGGAAACGGCAACGAGAATGGAATTAATCAAGTAGTTTTGAGTTTGACGTTTGAAGTTTGGAGAAACGCATCTCCACTTCAGACTGCGAACTTCAAACTTCGAACTGGAGCGAAGCGATCATGGCAAACGAAGCACTCGGAATGATTGAGACCAAAGGTCTCGTAAGTCTGATGGAAGCGACCGACGCAATGCTGAAAGCGGCGAACGTCGAGATCATCGGTTGGGACAAGGTCGGTTCGGCGATGGTGACGGCGTTCATCAAAGGTGACGTCGCCGCTGTCAAAGCCGCGCTCGACGCC
>JBGSMH010000405.1:0-4811 GCA_041740275.1 Phycisphaerae bacterium | reverse complement strand
AAGCTTGCCTAGCGAATCAACCACCGTCTGAAATGTGGCTTCGTCATCCTTCTTTCCGCCCGGCCCGCAATTGACGATCGGAACCCCAATCTCCACTGCGGCGGCGAAGGCTTGTTCCATCTTTGCGGGTTCTTGCGACGGTTGTTCCAACGCCAGTACCGGAAGATTATACCGTTGACTCAATTCGCGCACCCGTGGCGCGATCTCCTGCCACCGGTCGAGCACGAGGTGTTCGCTCATGCCGTCGATCGCAGACAGTTCGATCCCGTCGTAACCACAGACCGCCGCGTATTTGAACGCGACTTCGAGGTCGTGACCACTGAACAACACACTGTTAAAACCCAGTTTCATGATTTATCCCTGTTGAACTCGCACCACGTTCCCAGTCTGAACAGACTCAATCGCCGCCGCCAGCACGCGCTGGGCAGCCAGTCCGTCTGCCCCCGATGCATCAATCTCATCGGGATTTGTCCCTTTGCTCACCTGCTCAAGGAACCTGTGAATTCGATTGCGAAATGTGTCGTCAAAATCCCGATGCCCCCGGAAAACAGGGTTCGTGTAAACGCGTTTTTCCATATCACCGGCGGGATAGAGTGTCGCCTCTCGCCACATGTCGTCGATCACCAATCGCCCGCCCGTGCCAGCGACTTCGCAGCGTTCCATCGGGTGCCCGCGCTGGATGTCGTACGAGCCGGTCAGCCCGCCAACCACTCCGTTGGCAAACTTCATGCTGAAATGCGCCGTACTCCAGATGTTCCGCCCCGGCGCCTTGGTCGCGAAGCACTGAACCGAAGCGATCTCACCGCAGAAATGCCGCATGACGTCAACGGTGTGCGGATGAAGCGCCTTGATATGAAACCACGGCGAACTCTCCGCCGGGTTCATGATCCACATGCTCATGTTCACGAACAGCAGGTGACCGAGCCGACCTTCATCAAGCCATCGCTTGGCCCGACTCGCCGCCTCGGTGAACCGGTGGTTCAGGTTGATCCCGTAGCACACCCCTTTGCTGCGCGCGAGGCTCACCATCTCCTCCGCCTGCGCGATGTCATTACTGATGGGCTTTTCCCCCAGAACGTGACACCCTGCTTGCAGTGCGAGCATCGTCGGGGCGTGGTGGTCACTTCCGTACTCGTACCCGCCGGTGGTGATGCTGCACAGGTCGGGCTTGAGTGTTTCAAGCATCTGTTTCGCTTCAGTGAAAGCAGGCACATTCAGTTTCGACGCAGCACTGGAGGCGCGGTCGGAGTTGAGGTCACAGACCCCAACCAACTCCGCCAGCGCGTCCTCACGATAGAGTCGCGCGTGGAGGTTGCCGATGTTTCCCATTCCGATGACGCAGACGCGCAAAGCCATGATTGCCTCGTGGAACAGACGTCAGAGCGACACGACCGTCCCGGTTTCCCACGACGTGATCGCCGCCTCAATGATCCGCTGGACCTTGAGGGCGTCCTCGGCCTTGCCGTCGATCTGGTCGGGTGGGGTTTTGTTGATCAGGTCGTTAACGAACGCGTCGATACGGCTTTGAAACGTCTCGCCGAAGCTCCGCATGTTCCCGAGGAACTTGTAGCTTTCGGCTTCGATCGTTTTGCGCGGTTGAAAGTCCAACTGCTCACACGCATCGGTGATGACAATCCGCGCGTCATGTCCGACGATTTCACACCGCTCCAGCCCCCAGTGGTGGCCGGGCCCCCCACCGTCGTAGCTGCCCATCAGGTGACCAATCACCCCGCTCTGGAAAAGCAGGTTGACATGGACATGACTGAACCCCGTTCGGCCGAACCCGCGTTTGAAGAACGCATGTACCTTCGACACATCGCCACCGAAGTACCGCATGACATCCAGGCTGTGCGGGTGAAGCGCACGCATATGAAAATGCGGGCTGGTTTCATTTGGGTTGTTGATCCACATGAACATATTGATCTGGTTCACCTCGCCGCACCGGTTGGCGTTGAGCCATTCTTTCGCCTTGCGTGCTGCGGGGGTGAAGCGGTGATTCAGGTTCACACCGTACGGAAGATTTTTCTCCCGCGCCAAATTCACCATTTCCTCTGCCTTGGGAATTTCGTTGCTGATCGGCTTCTCCCCCAGTACGGGAATGCCCGCCGACAGAATTTCGATCGTTGGACGATGGTGGTCCCCACCGTTCTCCTTCCCGGCAGTACAGACACTGACAGCGTGCAGTTCCAGTCCCGCGCCAAGCAGGTCCTGCACACTGTAAAACGCCGGCACGTCATACGCCTTGGCGGCGGTGTCAGCGCGTTCCTTTACAATGTCACACACCGCGCAGAGTTTTACATTCTTGTTGTTGCGATAGCATTTCGCATGATTATTCCCGATCCCGCCCATTCCGACCACAGCCACGTTTAACATGAATAGGTCTCCTCATTGACGTCGTTTGCCCGCGTTCTGCGGGCAATGCTGCGGCACAGCCGCTTCCGCATCTCACTGCCATACGATCCACCATCTGGTGTTGATGTGCTAGCACAGGAAGCACATTTTATTGTACGATATTGCGCATGGCGGATTCCAATCAACGGACGATTGCGTGGGTAAATCTGGCGTATGGAGACTCTGGTGTACACGTCATGCACGTCTGGCGTCACCCCGATACCGACCGACACGATCACGTGTTTCATGAACTCGCCTTTGTCATGTCGGGCACCGCAGACCATCACACCGCATCGGGAACACAGCGACTCAGACCCGGAGACGTGGTCGTCCTGCGCCCGCAAGCGTGGCACGCCTATGTTCGGCCGCGTGGGTTCGAGTTGTTCAATTGCCTGATCGACACCCCCACCATGAGCCGGCTTGCATCGCACCTCAAGGACGTCGTCGGCGCGTTCGACCTGTATCGAAGTCGAACGCCACGCCCGCAGCAGACACAGCCCACCGTGTTGCATGCGCCGCCCGGCGAACAGTTCAGCATGCGCGAACGGCTGCGCGGCATGTTGTCCGAACAACGCAATCGACGAAGCGGTTGGCAGGCGGCGATGCTTTCGGGTCTCCTTGACCTGCTCGTGACTGTCGCGCGAGTGCATCAGTCGACGATTGCCGATCAGCGCGCTCCGGGGGCGAACGGTTCGCCTCCCCCACTGGCGGGTCGATCGGAACAGGCAGTGCTGGACGTGGCCACTCACATCGAAACACATTTCCGGGAATCACTGACACTCGCGGAACTATCGGCGCGCGTGCATCTGAGCGGGCCTCACTTGTCGCGATGTTTTGGAAAGAAGATGGGAATGAGCCTGATCGACTACATTCACCGCGTCCGGTCAGAGGAGGCGTGTCGATTGCTGCGCTGCACCGCAGAACGAGTGACAACTATCGCGTCGCGCGTTGGGTACGCAGAGGTTGCATATTTCTCAAGAAGATTTCGCGCTCAGACTGGACAATCCCCGCGCCAGTATCGCAACGCGTGGCAGGACACTGCCCAATACTTCCACCCACTGCTCAAAGGTCAGGTTGATCCCGCCGACTGATGCAGCCGGTCCACGTTCTGCGTGACCAGCGTCAATCGGCGCCCCAAGCCGGTCAAAACCGACTGCAGGCGGGCCAGTGCTATGTGACCGGCATTCGGTTCGCACCGGGCGACCATGCACCGCCGCTGGTCGTACCAGCGGCTCACCAGCACCGGGTCGCGGACGAACGCATCGGGTGTCGCCAGATCCTCGGGGTTGTACTTGGCCCACAAGCCGTCCATCGCGTCCCTGAAAGTCGGAATGCCGCTTTCGGCAGACACGCCAGCCCCGGTCAGCACCACGACGTGCGGGGCGGTGCGAAGGAGATCCACCAGATCGGGCGGGACGTCGGTCATGCCGGTGAACGTTATCATCAAAAACCGCCGTCGGACACACAGGGCGATCCGCCCCTGGCAAGTTGTGATACATTGGCTTGGTCGGCGAGGTGCCGAATCACCAAAACCAGATCAAGATGTCCCACAATGCCTCCGCCATCAACGCCGTCTCCCGTGCCCGTGGTTTCGCCATCGAGGCGCACGGCCCGCAACGCTACGGCGATCAACCGTATGTTACCCACCTGGACGCCGTGGCCGACTTACTCAAATCCTTTGGCGCCAACGCGTGTCGGGGCTTCCAACCAGCACGCGCTGTATCGAGCGTCGTTGTAAACGTATGTCTCAGATCATGATCGCTGGGGACGTCCGTTCTCAAAAGTGGTTTCTGGAACTTGCCTACATCGCACATAAACGGGATCGATAACAAGTGTGAAGAAGCTTTACAGCGGATTCTGCACTACGCGCGGCAGACCGATCGACAAATGCCGCCGGTAGATCACATATCTGAGCATGCCTAGATGGAACCCCGCTCCCTTCGCCAGTGGCGACGACGTATAAGCGTCGTAGACTACGTCGAGTAAGAAGGTCGGATTGCGGTGGTTCTTCAACTGCCACCGACTCGGTATGATTGTGACGTAATTATTGTGACGTAGAGGGCACCGAACATGCCGCAAATGCTGCAATTGCCGAATTAGAAAAAGTGCATCTAAGCCCTGCGTGGCTAACGCTTTATAGCGTAAACAATGTCAGAGTAACGGGTTACGGTTTTGGGCGGCTATCGCTCTCATAACCCGGAGGTCGGAGGTTCGAATCCTCCCCCCGCTACTTCAGTAAAGACAAGGACTTGCAGCAATGCGAGTCCTTTCTTTTTGAGCTAAATGACCGTGCGTGATTTGTCCCGCTATGCGGCAAGCCTTTGCTCGGGGGCGGTTTTGGCCCGTCTGTGGTTCAGGTAAGTGATGAGGTTGGCCACCAGTTCATCAATCGTCTTGCATCGGTGGTTCCGCGTCACATT
>JBGSMH010000404.1:0-6922 GCA_041740275.1 Phycisphaerae bacterium | reverse complement strand
ATGTGACGCGGAACCACCGATGCAAGACGATTGATGAACTGGTGGCCAACCTCATCACTTACCTGAACCACAGACGGGCCAAAACCGCCCCCGAGCAAAGGCTTGCCGCATAGCGGGACAAATCACGCACGGTCATTTAGAGGAAAAATTATAACTTTACTTTAGTAAGTTTGTAATTATCGATAATACGGGGTCGCAGTTTCAGGGTGCGACAGCGATGTGCTTCCAGACCACAGTCCAATGTGCTAACTCCAGCACCGGTTGCCATCAGCCTGAGGGTCTTCTGGCAAGACCGTCAGGCTCGCGTCCTCACTGGCCGGCAGATGAACGTCGCCCGCCCCAGACGGCGGCACCGGATCAGGGTCGGGGTCGTCGATGTCGTCTCAGGACAGCGGTCGGAATCCGACCGCCCTAACCTGTCCAACGTCCCTCTGGAACACCAAGATCATACCGAACTCGATCCCTTAATTGAAGCCTCTTCGGTCGGCAACCCATACCTTAACGACATCGTCGCCTTAGGGCAGCACAACCGCAATTGTCGCAGCCTTTTGTCCGGGGGAAACGAGTACAGGGGCTTAGGATTGCACGCGGTGGCGATGCCGCGCGTGCGGCAATTGCGACAATGCCCACAAACGACAGCATGGCACTGGTCAGGCGGCAGGACCGACGCTGCTGGATCGGGGTCACCCTGCAGGGTCAAAGGTCGAGCCTGAGACTATGGGCTTGTAGCGGAACCTGCTTCGACGCATGACGGTGTGATCGCCTTGTCTATCGGCCCCTTTTCAAGCGACGTCTTCAGTGTCGAGTCAGACCCGTAACCCCTTCCTGACCAAAGCGGCCTCAGATCTAGAAAGTGGTTTTTAGAAGATCGTTCCCGACGTCCAGCTAACGTTCGCCGCAGCAGCATTCTGCCTTCGGGCCGTTGGGGATTGACCGGCACGAACGCACCCATCTGCTGATAACGATGGCATCGCTCACAATGATGCCAGAGCACGCAGCAACAGCAGCTTCAGTTAACGCTATGTGATCCGGCTCTTGTGTGCTACCTCACGTCGCCAATACCACATGGCCTGCGACGCAATCCAGGCGATCGCCGCCAATACAATCAGTTTCTGCGCGACGATGCCAAACACACCGTTGCCTAGGGGTCCTAAGGCTGGAACCCACAAAAGGGCGTTGTATGCCACAAGCAGAAGCGTGAACGCGGTCGACGTCCAAAAGGTAAATCGACTTCCGTTCGACCAAGACCAGCAGGCCATAGCGATCAGAAGTACGGCAAACGCGCCGAAAGCGATATTCGTACTTACGCCATGCGCGTTGGGGAACAAATCGAAAGGGGTAAGTCCTACGCCCGCGAATCCTAATGCGGCGATTGATGCCAGTGCGGTCATGGCCCCTGTAAACCGCGCCGGAGCACCCTCCCGGATGAGTATGCCCGGTATAACCGTTGCGACTGACAGCCCCGCGGCCGCTGTCGCGAGAACAAAGAGGGAAATGGATATCAGGTTCCTTTGGCCCGTAAACGCGTACACCCTGCCCAGATCACTAAACGCGTTGGTCATGTAAGAGTAATGGAGCGGTGCCTCTGGCCTAAACCGCGTGCCGCCCGGGTAAAACTTGATGGCTACAGACAGCAGCAGGACGAACGCAACCGTGCTAAAGCCAGCGATTCGGATCAGTCGAAAGCCCCCATCGATTCTTGTCCACATAATTTCATCTCCTATTGTAAAGGTTTTTTCCCACTCGCCGAAATGGCAGAAGTGGGAGTCGAATTTGGTACATGAGTTCCATCCGTGGCGAAGCGAGCAATTGCCCGGCGTTAACATGCTCGGGCCGCTACACGACCGTCACCAAGGATCAACTAATTACAGAACTAAACTTTCGGGCCGAAATATCCAAAGATATCGCCCTTAGGCTGCAACCCGCCAAGGACCGATTGTCGGCCGGTGCAGCGTCTCCATGAGACCCACAACACCCGCAGTCAACGGTTCATGAAGGGCAGGCTGCGGAATGTGAACCACACACTGATCCCGACGACGGCACCGACGATGCCGGCGAGAGTGGTGAATTGCGGCGATGCTCAGACCTGCTTCGTCATCGCCGTTGGACTCGATCAGCAACGGTTTCATGCCGAGACTGATCAAGCGGTCATGAATTCCTATCGCTCTGCGAAGATTTGACTCGACAGAAGGTGCTTCTTTGCCGTCGTCGTGGCGGTCAATATCCCATGCGATCCAGCGACACGTCCCGTCGACGCTGATTGAATGTAACCCGACGACGTCTCCGACATTCTGACATTCAAAATGGGTTTGCAGAACTTGGGTCGTTAACAGGACAATCTCACGGGTTGCACGCGACGGTTTAGTCGTTGCTTTCCGCCCACCAAGCCGTCGATCAAGTGGCAAGTACGCCCCCCAAACGTCGGTGCGATTCACCAAGTGTTTAATGGTCCATTCTGCGAGCGGTTTGGCATTCCCCTGCCACGGCGCGGTCCGGTTCGCCCAAGAACGGGCAGAATCTGAAGGCGCAACGCTGCGGGCTCTGCGTGATTTCTTCTTTTTATCAGGAGCGGTGCTGGTAAGGCTGTCGTCTCCGTAGAGCGCGTCGAAATCGTCCTGGTTTTCTTCAGCAAATTCGTTACGATACATAGTGTTCTTCTCTGCCGTCTGCGGGGTCAATGACGCGACGGCACGGTTGAATGTTTTGGTTGTTAGGCTAGTAAATGCCGTCCGATAGGGCGGCATTTACTCTTGAATACAAATTCGTTCTTCGTGTCTTGGTGCGCCGCCAATCTCAGCGGCGCGGTTTTTCTCGTTTGGAGATTTTTGGTGCTGCACATTCGGCTGTCGGTTTGGCGTCGCTCTTGAAACCCATCGTCGCAAGCTCGGCGCGGGCTATCTCAAGCTGAGCGGGCACCAAATTCTGTTGGCACGGCTGTCCGATCCCGTCGAAGTGCAAGAGATCCGCGCGGTTCAGTTCCGCCATATAATCTTCGATCCACTCTGGGCGGGTGAAGATTTTGCGTCCGATTCGTTCGTGCCTGAGGCGGACTCGGGTGCCGTCCAAAGCAAGCGTGCCTTTTCGAGCCATGCGCCAGACGGCAGCAGGACCGATATCGACGCCGATGACGCGTGCAGCTTCGGCGAGCGTCAGTCGCCGAGTTGCCTCCGATAAGATTCGTTTCGTTTCGTTCATGGCCGCATTGGGCATGTGAGGTTGTGACATGCTGATGTGACCATTTCGTTTTTTTAGAATTTATTTTGCGGCGCCCGGGCGTGACCCTCGCGTGCGCTCTGAACACCGCGGTTTCAAACGGTGTTGCGAGTAAAGTGGGTGATTCGCACGCGCGGCGTAAACCGCTGTGGTAGGACGGATCGGAAGCCGTATGGGTGGGCGTTGACGCGGTTCACGCGCACATCAATCATTCAGACTTTATTTTGGATTGGTCGAAACAGATCCAGCCCGCTTTGGTGAGCGTGTATCCCTCGCCACCCTTGCCCGCCGATTCAACGACTCGCTGCTTGACCAAGGGCTGGATCGCCTTGCGAACCGCTTCTGAGTTCGAACCCGCGCCCATGTGGTCTGCGATCTGCCGGGCGTTGTTCGGACTGCTATTTGTTGGCGTTTGCAATCGTGAAAGCGCACGGACGATGTCTTGCTGTCCCTGCGTCAGAGCTTGCCACATCGGCGGGGACGGCGACCTTTGATGCCGTTCGACTTCAATCTTCACTTTGTCTATGTAAGCAAACGCGGCTTCAATTAGCTGATCTTCATCCGTATCCTTACTCCGACGCCGTGGCGGTGACAGCAAAAAAACCGCCATGGGCGGCTCGGTACACGACGTCAGATTCTCGTAGTCGTATTCAAAATCGGCATTCAACGCTGAATAATATGCGGAATGCAAAATCGAAATCGCGTCTGTTTTCAGCCCAGGAAAGACCACCTGGAAGTTCTTATCGCCTTTTCCTGATCGGATCAAGATGTCGACGGAATCGCCAGAATAATGATTCGCGTCGTTCGTCACATTCTTACTCGGGCGTTGATCCTGCACATTTGAAGGAAATGGTTGAGTCTTGACCGTCCGCGATGTGTTAATCGAGCGAAAAAGACGGAGCATCCAATCGTCAACTGATCCCACTGTCTGAGCACCGAGAATGTCCTCCCGGATTGTCAGTAGCGCGGCACCGTATTTGAAAACGTTGTTCACGTTCGGTCCCGTCATGATTTCGCGAACGCGGTCTCGGGTTTCGTACCAATGCCCAAAGTAAACCCAGCACCCGAATGGTCCGGGCCGATTGTCGTTCCTCGCCGAAAGTGAATCCTCATGGATACCTGCAAGCAGTATGGCAACCCGTGGATAATCGAGCATCAAGGACCTGCCGTGTTAACTTGGCAGGCATGTTATATCGCGGTTCGGATGATTCAACCCGCCCGTGCGACGGCTTTGGCGGCCTCCAAGTTGGCCTCGGCATAAACCTCGGTGATCGAAGAACCGATCTTGTGGCCAAGGAAAGTCTGCGCAATTTCGATACCGTGCTCGCGACGTAACCGGGACGCGGCGCTATGCCTCAACTGGTTAGGCGAAAACCGCTGAGCCCGAACGATCCGCTGGACTTCCTGCCAGCGGTCCGGTCCGAGTCGGACCCGCCACTCGGACCGCGTCTCCCATCGCGTCCGCTTGGACCGGACGCTCACCGTTACTCGCAGTCGCGCCAGTTTTGGAGGCAACTCCGTTACCGCTTCGCACGCCCTTGTGACCGCGCGCCGGTAGCTATCGGTGGTAAAGGCGTTGTCGGGTCGCCGCCGGGGCGTTCTGACCCGGTTCGTGCCGGGCCGGTTCCCGCAACTGAGTGGGGTCTTGCGCTCGGCGTGGCGTGTTTCTCGCATCTGCTCGGCCGACTCGACCGGGGAGAAGACCGGCTCGTCGGCGCGACGACGCAGTAAATACGGTGCCAAAATCGTCTGCGCCTTGGGACCGAGGATCAGGAAATGGCGGTCTCCCCGCCACGAAGTTTTGTGCCGGGGCAGTTCGGCGATCCACACGTCTTCGCTGCGGTCAATGCAACTGGGCGTAAGCCGTACGATGTCCTGCGGGCGACCGCCACATTCGGATTCGAGGCGGACCATGTCCCATACCGTCGGGGAGACGTGGTCGCGGATCGCATCGATCAGGGCCTGCGATGCCGGACGGACTGGCGCGGGTTCGGGGGCTGGGGTCCGTCCACGCTGGAGTCCACTGACCGACTGAAGTGCGTGGTAGACCCCGGCCGGAATCAGTTCTTCGCTGACGCCCCAGCGGAAAACGTGGCGGATGCGGTTGCACTGGCTGTTGATGTACGGTCGCGACCAGCCCGTATCAAGCATTCGCTGCCGCACAGCTTTGAACGCAATAGGGCCCAATCCTTGCGCAGGAATGTCCGCGTAGAGATCGATCAACGGCTGTAAGGCGCAGCGGTAATTGCTGACCTCGCCTGTCAATGCGCCCGCATCATCGCGGTAGTAGGTCTGCGCGTGTGTCATGAACCGGACGATGAGCCCGGCCACGCTAATGGGTTCCCCATCTGGCGTCTTCCGTGTCGCACCGGCTTTGAGTTCGGCGACGAGCCGATGGTACTTGGCCTCGGTCTCCGGATCGCCGAATCGACCCAGATAGGTGGGTTTGGATTGGGCACCGCCGAGGCGGACGTAGGCCTGGCCGGTAGGCTTGTGAAAAGTGAGTTTCGGCGTTTTGATTAGCGTGGTCACGAACGGCTCCGATCAAAAATGCGTAGTACTACGCATCAAAATGAAGGGATCTCGGTCGCGCCACCTTCGGGTGGGTAAGCGTAACTTACGCTTCAAACGAGACTTACAACAATGGGCGATACAGGGCTCGAACCTGTGACCTCTAGCGTGTCATGCTAGCACTCTAGCCAACTGAGCTAATCGCCCGAACGAAAACGGATTATAGACACTGAAGTCCAACTGGCAAGTGGAAGCGTTTCTTCTATCGATTGGGTGCGGCGGGGGCGTCGTTCCAGGCGGGGAGATTGAAGAGTTCGACACGCTGTTTTGCAGGGGTGGCGGGCGCGCTGGGTGCGGTGTTGGGCAGGATCGCTGGCCGGGCTTCGGCGGAGCGGGGGGCGGGTTTCATGTAGAAAAGGATCGCGCCGATGCTTACGCCCAGAATCACCGCCATCCCGATCGGGCGGCCCATCCCTTTTTCCAGGGGTTTGCGGGCCGGCCGGGTCGCCAGACGGTCGGCGGGGTACTCAAAGCCGACATCGTCGTCGCCAACGGGTTGATCGTCGGCGTCGGGCATCTCGTGGACCAGATCTTTATCGAATGAATCACTCACTTATGAGTACGTATCGGACGAAGTTGATACTCACTTGCATGAAAAAAGCGTGAAACTAAGCCGCCTTCTGCAACACTTCGGTTTCGCCTTCACTTCTGGCGATGGTGACGGCCCCGACGGAATCGGAAAAGATGTTGACTGCGGTTCGGCACATATCCAGCGGGCGGTCAAAGACAAATAGCATCGCCAGTCCGCCCAGAAGTTCGGGAGAACCGGGGGGGAGTTGGTTCTGCACGCCTTGGAGGATGACGACAATCGCGACCAGCGATGCCGCCGGGACGCCCGCCACGCCGACGCTGGTCAGGAGTGCGACGATGACGATCATCGTCTGCTGGGCAAAGGACAGGTCGATGCCGAATGCCTGACAGATAAACATCGCCGCCACGCACTCGTAGAGTGCGGTGCCGTCCATGTTGACGGTCGCACCCAGGGGCAGGGTAAAGCTGGCGCAGCGGTTGCTGACGCCGGCGCGTTTTTCGACGCAGTCGAGCGTGACGGGGAGGGTGGCCGAGCTGCTTGCGGTGCTGAATGCGGTCGCCAGCGCCGGGGCCATCGCGCGATAGTGTCGGATCGGGTTGACGCGTG
>JBGSMH010000403.1:0-17048 GCA_041740275.1 Phycisphaerae bacterium | reverse complement strand
CGGCCGACTCGATCAGGCGTAAATCGATTGCATCTGCAATCCGATCAAACCCCATCCACTTGGCTCGCCAGATTGCGGAACGTGGTGGTCTTGTTGTCAAAGGTGAGTTTGACGGTTCCTGTCGGTCCGTTTCGCTGTTTGGCGATGATCACTTCCGCGATGTTGTCGGCGATGAAATCCGGCTCGCTTTGCTTGTAATAGTCCTCACGGTGTAGCAATGCGATCACGTCGGCGTCCTGCTCGATCGAGCCTGACTCACGCAGATCGCTCATGCGCGGCCGGTGCCCGTCACGGCCTTCACTGGCACGGTTAAGCTGACTGAGTGCGACGACCGGCACGTTCAACTCGCGCGCCACTGCTTTGATGCCACGCGAGATTTCGCTGATCTGCTGCTGGCGGCTTTCCGGGCCGGGGTTGTCCATCAACTGCATGTAGTCGATCATGATCGCCTTGATGTCGTGCTGTTGCTTGAGCCGCCGCGATTTGGCACGCAATTCCAGAATCGTCAGACCCGGCGAATCGTCCACCCAGATGGGCATCTTGTGCATCTCGTTAACCATCTGCGCCAGTTTGCGGAACTCATTGGGCGTCAACAGTCCCTTTCGCACCCGCTGTGCATCAATGTCGGCCCGCGAACACATCATGCGCTGGGCCAGTTGCTGCTTGCTCATTTCCAGCGAAAACACCGCACAAGGATGTCCCGCCCCGGCGATCGCTTCGACGACGTTCATCGCGAAGGCGGTGTTGTGGGTGACAATAAAATCATCGGTCACATAAAGCCGCGACGGGTGGCTGACCGCGATGCACTGGGTTTCGGTGATGCGCGTGGGCGTGATCGCTTGGATGTTGAGGCGGCGATTACGCAGTCGCGGCTTGGATTGCACGCGATCGAGTTTGGGGGTGATCAATTCAAGCGAGACCGCATCGGGCAGTTGCAGATTGCAGACGTAAGACAACTGTCCGGACCGCTTTTCGCCGCAGTACGTGAAGGATGTCTTCTTGGGATAAAACGACGCGGTACCGCCCAAGGATCGGGTGAGCGAAACGATGTCGGTAGCCAATTGTGGGCTGACGGTGGCGAAGCGGATGACGCCAAACTTTTCAACCCAACCGTCGGTGTCGAGCAAACCTGCCAGCAACCGCAAACGCGATTGACGCGACGCGCTCAGATAGCAGCCGGGGACGAACTTGGCATGGGCGGTCTTGTTCCACAATCCCAGTTGCTTGAGTGCGGCGGTAATCGGATTGGCGGTAACGCCCTGGACGCCTTTTTGACGCGCCCCGGATCGCTGCACGATTCGGTAGTCGTACACGCCTGCCGACGTGATTTGCATCTGCGAACCGATCGCGGCTTCAACACCTTGGAGGATTTCGGGCCCGCCGGTGGAGAATCGGAGTGATGTTCCGCCCATCGAGCCGTCGCCGAGCAGAACGCCCAACAGCCATGGATCCACCGGGAGAGATTCGTCAGTCCCAAACTCGCCGCCGAACGATTCGATCCACAAACGGTTGCGGTACCGCTCGCGAAGCAGCATCTGCATGATCTTTGCGGTCGAAAGCACACGCGGGGCTTCCCATTGCCTGAAATGCACGCGCCACAAATGCTCGGCGCAACATTCGGTCGATCGCCCATCCGCCAGCGTGATACGGTAGACCTGTCGGGTGCCTTGGGGATAAATACCGGCTACGAATGACGGCTGCCCGTCGATCGACGCCAGTGCGTCACCGATGTGAAGATCGCCCATGGGCTTAAATCCGGTCGCGGTCAGCACCTTTGCATCCAGCGGTTGGGCTTTGCCCATCGACGGGCGAGCCGCGACGATGATCATTTCGCCGCCTTGGAGGCCATTGAGCATGTCGTCGAGTTCGTAGAAGCCGGTCGGCAGCCCGCGGCGGCCGGAGCCTTCCAGCATCTCGTAGACCTGCATCGCGATATCGCCCAGCTCGGCCATGTTCCCGGAGACTTTTTTGTCGGCGATATCAAACACGCGCTTCTCCGCGCGATCGACGATCACCTCCACACTGTCGTGCGGCGCGTAGGCTTCGCGGATCGAATCGTTGGCGGCGCTGATGAGTTGTCTGAGCAGAGACTTGTCGCGAACAATGTTCGCGTACTGCAACCCGTTGGCGGCCGACGGGACGGTGTTGAGCACCTCTGCCAGGTACGCGGTCCCGCCGATTTCTTCGAGTTGGCCGCGCTTGTTAAGTTCTTCGCGGAGGATAACCGCGTCGATCGGGCGGTTCTCTTCGTACAGTTGCAGCAGCAGGCCGTAGATGATCTGGTGGTCGGCCAGATAAAACGCCTCACGCGTCAGGATCGAAACGACCTGTCCGACCAGATCCTTATCAAGCATCATCGACGCCAGCAGACACTGCTCGGACTCAATCGAGTGCGGCGGGAGCTTGTCGAACTGCGGCGAGGAGGATGAGGGGAGTCGAAGCGCTTCAGACATGATCACCATCCGTGGTACTTACCGAAACGAAGCAAACACGTCGCGTATTCTACCGCGCGGTCCGAATGTCCACGAACATTCATGGCGCTCGCGTCGGCTCGTCCACTGCGTATCCACGGCTCTTCCACAACCACCGAGAACACAAAGGACACAGAGAGCGGATTCGTTTGGCGAATCGTTCCCTGTGTCCTCTGGGCTTTT
Organism: Phycisphaerae bacterium; assembly: GCA_041740275.1. Classification (GTDB taxonomy): domain Bacteria; phylum Planctomycetota; class Phycisphaerae; order Tepidisphaerales; family Tepidisphaeraceae; genus BPJO01. The sequence continues at coordinate 14,394 of JBGSMH010000403.1, read as the reverse complement.
GGGTTGGCGAATCGGCGATTCGCTTCAAATAGTGGACCGAATATTATCCGGCGGCAGGAGCCGATTTAGCGGCTTCGGCTTGGGCGGCCTTGGTCTTGGCGTATTCGTCCATGGCGGCCTTGGATTCGGCATCCGGGGCGACCCACACCTTGATCTCGGTCGACAGATCATCGGCGAACTGCACCGTGGCGGTGTATTTCTCGATGTGATCGATCTTGCCGGGCAGGCTGATGTCGGCGGCCTCGACCTCGAAGCCCTGACCCTGCAACGCGTGTGCGATGTCGGCAGCACCGACTGAGCCGAACAGGTGTCCCTGCTCGTTGGCACGGCGTTCGAGTGCGATCTCGACACCCGACAGTTTGGCGATGATCGCCTCCTGCTTGGCGCGAAGTTCTTTCTCGATACGTTCGATCTCCTGCTTGCGGGCTTCGACCTTTTTCAGGTTGGCCTTGGTCGGTTCGACCGCCAAACCCTTGGGAAGTAGGAAGTTGCGGGCGAAGCCGGGCTTGACGTCAACGACGTCCCCGACGCGACCGACATGGCGGACGGATTCGTTCAACAATACTTTAACTGTGCTGGACTTCATGGTTGTCCTCGTAAAAGAAACGGTTAGCGGCTCAGAGGTGTCCCACGCGGGACGGTGCTGGCCGCAGCCATTGGGTGTTTAGTGGTTCGTAGTTAAGGGGTTAGAAGGGGATATCGTCATCCTGAAATTGCGGTCCCTGATTGTCATCGTAAGGTGCCTGGGCTGGCGCCTGCTGCTGCGGACGCTGTTGCTGCGGGCCGCGATTGGGGGCACGAGACTGCGGAGCCGATTGGCTTTCGTAATCTCCGTCACCCGCAGGCTGACCGCCGCCGCGTTGGTTGTCGCCAGGCGAGCCGAGGAACTGGAAATCATCGACGACGACCGACAGCTTGGATCGCTTGCCGCCGCCGTTTTTGTCTTCCCATGTGTCGTATTTCAACCGGCCTTCGATATAGACCTGTTTTCCCTTGGCCATGTACTGGTTGAAGATCTCGCCGCCTTTGCCCCAGCAAGTGCAGTCGATAAAGGCGGTTTCTTCGCGTTGTTCGCCGGACGCGGTTTTGAACTTGCGGCCGACCGCCAGCCCGAACTCGCAGATCGCGGTCTGCGTAGGCGTATAGCGCATCTGCGGGTCGCGTGTCAGGCGGCCGATGAGGATCACTTTGTTTACATCTGCCATGGCATAATCCTTTGTAGGATGGGTTTGAACCCACCGCAATTCGATGGTGGGGCAAAGCCCACCCTACACAGGTCGCGATTTACTGAGCGGATGCGGGTTCTTCGTCGCGGCGGCGCGGCGGGCGGTCGCCACGGTCACCTCTGTCACCACGGTCGGGACGATCGCCGCGATCGCGGAAACCACCACCACCAAAGCCCGAATCATAGCTCGGACGATCGGTATAGACCGGCGGGGGCGCGATCGGCTGCGGTTCGACCTTCTCCATCTCGTCCTTGCTCAGGTGCGAGGCGTCGGTGATCAACACGCGCAGGATATCATCCGACAGATTGACGTCGCGGGTGATCTGCACGTTGGCGGTATTCGGGGCGGTGTAATACGCCAGAATGTACAGCCCGCGCTTTTGCTTTTTGATCTCGTAGGCGAGTTTGCGCTCGTCCCACTTCTTGATAACGATAATGCTGCCGCCATGCGCCTCGATGATCGAGGTGATACGTTTGAGGGAATCCTCGGCGCTTGCGCTGCCGGGGAAGAGGAACATGCCTTCGTATTGGGTCTTTGCCATGATGCTTTCGTCGCTCCCTAGCTCGGGTTTGGTCGCCTCGGGAGAGAAGACGACCGCCGCGTAACTCGTGGCGAGTTGTTAGTGATGCTTGGCTAGAGATGCCGTTGCAATTCTAGCCACTCGTCACTAACCACTAGCCACTCACTTCTACATTGTACTGCGACATCGCCGTTTCAATGCCTTTATCTGCCCACGTCAGAATCGCGCCACACGCGCGGTCTGTTGCGGACTTGATCGTTTCCTTCTGCTCCGTCGTCCACTTGCCCAGGACATAATCGCGTCCTGGCACAAACTGGGGCGGCGGATCGATGCCGATGCGCAAACGCGGGTAGGCGTTGGTGCCCAGCATCTTTTCGATGTCCTTCAGACCATTGTGCCCGCCGCTCGAACCAGACCCGCGTAAGCGAATCTTCCCGCACGGCAATGCCAGATCGTCCAGAACCACCATTACATCCGTCGGCGTGAGCTGGTAAAAACTCATCGCCTGCTGCACGGTTCGCCCCGACAGGTTCATATAGGTCGTCGGTTTGACCAGCAGCAATTTTTCTGTCCCGCCGACCGATTTCTCGATCAGCCCGTCGATCGTCAGCCCGTCGAACTTGGTCCGTGCCATGCGATCAAAACCGCCTGACGTGACCCAGCCCAGCTTTTCGGCCAACCGTTCGAGCACATCGAACCCGATGTTGTGTCGGGTGTTGACGTATTCGGAACCGGGGTTGCCTAGTCCAACGATGATCTTCATTACGATGGACCGATCCGGGCTTACTTGGCCGGTTCAGCAGCGGCGGCGGCATCATCCTTGACCGCGCCGATGACTTCAGGTTCGGCTTCGGCTTCCTCGGTCGTCACTTGTTCCAGAATCTCCTCGACCTTGGCAACGACCTGATCCTCGTCGGTGAGAATCTTGATCGTCCCGCCGAGCTTGATGTCCGAAACGTGAAGCTGGGCGTCCTTGGCCAGGCCCGACACATCGACATTGATGACATCGGGGATTTCGGTGACGACGCACTCGATTTCCAGCTCGTTGAGGATCTGCTGCAACACGCCGCCTTCTTTTTCACCGATCGGATCGCCTTTGAGTTCGATCGAGACGGTGACGGTGACGCGTTCATTCAGATCGACGCGGGAGAAATCGACGTGCAACAGGTCAAGACCAAATGCGTCATACTGAACGTCCTTGATCAGGACCGATTCGGTCTGACCGGAGATATCCAGATTGAACACATGGACGCCATGACGGATGTGGGCCGCCAACTGCTTCTTATCCAGTTGCAGCGGGACTACGTCCTGATGGTGACCATAGACGACCGCCGGCACGAGGCCGGTCTTGCGAAGCTTATGATTGGCGCGGCTGCCCAGGGCAGAACGCTTATCGGCTTTGATGGCGATGGGGGCTGACATAACTGACTCCTTAAACTCAGGTTACGACTTATTTGTCGTTTCCGTTTTCTTCCTTAAACATGGCTGACACGGATTCGTCTCTATGGATTCGGGCGACGGCCTCGCCGAGTAGTTCGGCGACGCCCAGTACGACCAGGCGGTCCTTGATCGCGTCGGCACGGTTGCCGATCGGGATCGTGTCCGTCACCGCGATTTTGGTAAACGGCGCCTTGGACAATCGTTCCAATGCCGGCGGGGCAAAGACCGCATGGGTGGCGGCGATATAGATGTCCTTGACGCCGTTGGATTTAAGAATCTTGCACGCCTCGGTAACGGTACCGGCGGTGGTGATCATATCATCAACGATCAATACGTTCTTGCCTTCGACCTCGCCGATGATATGCCGGGCCTCGGTGGTTGACCCACTCTTACGACGCTTGTCGATGATGCAGATTTCCCCGCCCATGATGTTGGCATAGGCCTGGGCCCGTTTGACGTTGCCCACATCAGGCGAAACGAACACACGATTGCTTAACTTCAGTGTGCGAAACCACTTACACATCACCGGGCTGGCGTTAAGGTGATCGACGGGGATGTCAAAGAACCCCTGAACCTGAGCGGCGTGCAGATCGACCGAAACCACGCGATCGGCACCGGCACGCTCCAGCAGATTGGCAACGAGCTTGGCGGTGATGGGGACACGGCCTTCATCCTTGCGGTCCTGACGGGCATACCCGAAGTAGGGGATGACGGCAGTCACACGTTTGGCACTGGCGCGACGCAGACAGTCGATCCAGATGAACAACTCCATCAAATGGGCGTTGGTCGGATGACAGGTCGGTTGAAACACAAAGCAATCGCGGCCTCGGACGTCTTCTTCGACCTTGACGATGCATTCACCGTCAGGAAAAAGCTCGGTTCGGCCTCGACCCATGGGCAATTGCAGGTGGTCGCACACCTGCTGCGCCAGCATTGGGTGTCCGCGGCCGGTGAAAACTTTGATTTTTGAGGCGTCCAGGGGTGTGGCCATGTGTCATTCCAGTCTGTTTTGTCGAGTTCCGAGTGCAACGGGTCGAAAGGGGAGCGAGCAGATTAACGGCTCGTTAGCGAATCGCAAATGGAATATCCATGTGCGACAATTCGACGCAGGTTGCATAGGGGACGACATCGATCTGAATGAGCTACCCGGCCAGGATTCGAACCTAGACAAAGAGTACCAAAAACTCTTGTGCTACCATTACACCACCGGGTAGTGGTTTTTCAGATGAGATCGACGTTTCCGGTGTTTCGCCTGTTGTACGGGCGAGACCGGATCAAGAAGACTGACTCCGACATGGCCGATCGCGGTGGTCGGCAGAACTGGGGCACGAATCGCTTCAACCGCGGTGCGATTCGTTTCGTCTACCTTCGCGGGTACACACCCGCGCCTCTCGACAATCACCCGTGAGCAGGGCTTCTGCTCCAAAGAAACAGGAACCTGTTTAAGCAGGCTCCTGATCTGAATTGACTATATTGACACAGCGGGCCGACTTTTTCAAGCCCTACGACGACGCATCAGCAAGCCCACACCCCCCGCGAGCAAACCGAGCGAGGCCGGTTCGGGAACGACGGTGATGGTGAACGCAGGCACATCGATCACATCAAAAATCGCCAATGCGGTGTCTTCAAAGGGAGGACCAAAGTAGGAGCTGTAATCGTCATCCATCAGGTCGACGGTGAACGTTTCGCCAGCGGCCAGACCGGTGGTGTCGATTGTCAGAATCGCGACCACGCCATTGGGCGCGATGGGAGCAATGCCCTGATAGGAAAACTGCGGGAAAAGTGGGAAAGACGAGATCGGTGTCGGCTGATCAACTGTGGTACCCACACCCCAGATGGTGCCAGTGATGCTCGGACCGGCAACGATCGGAGGTTTGACCGACGCAACACCGCCGTCGTTGATCTTGGGCTGGAGTTCCAAGCTCTGGACGATCTCACCGTCAGTCGCAGTGGAGCGGACGGTGAGCGTTGCGGTTGCACTGACGGGAACTTGCGTCTCGTCGATCGAGAGCGTGATTGAGCCAAAGCTCGCGGACACAATGGACAGGACCGGCAACGCAGCCAGCCCAGCGAAACGGATACGGTTCATTTTATCTCTCCTCTAAAATTGAGATCCAAGTTTTTAATGAAAAGATCAGACAACGATCATTTTCAGTTCTGCTCCGCGTGCGGTCAGGCTTGATCGCACGACCGTCACGTCGAACGAATCGACCTTGCCATCACGATCCAGATCGAAGATGTTATTTACCAGTGCTGACGTCCCACGGGGCGTCAGATTCGCACGGACGCGGGTGACATCGGACGAGTCAACCGTTCCTGGCCGCACTGTTTCGCCTGTCTCACCGATCTGATTACCGAAGTAAAACACATCCGGGCTTGCAAGTCCAGTATTATTTGTGGATTTTACGGTGACTTCCAGCCAGGTATTTCTGATCAAACCGTCAGGCCAGATGAGGGTAATGCGGTCTGCACCGTTTATGCCGACGCCACGGCGGATGGTGATGTCGGGCATGACATCAAAGGTTGTCATCGAACCGGGGCTTGCGACATTGCCAATGCGGAATCCGAGGTCCTCTTCGGTCAGTGTACCGAAGGGCAGGTTGGCCAGGTCAATCATGACCCCGTTGATGCCGCGGGAGTAGTTGGTGTAATTGGAGAAGTTGGCGGTGCCCTGGCCGGGACGGAGTGCCACTTTGTCGGTCGCGATTGCCTGATCGTCGGCGACATTGCCTTGTTCGTCGCTGTTATCGAAAACGCTGTTGTTGTAGAAGATTTTGCGCGCGGTGACGACGGTGGTCGCGGTCATCGACCATGTTTCGGTGTCGGTCAACTGGAAAGTGTCATTGACGTCGGCAAAAGCGCGTATACCTGAGCCAGCGACCTTGAGCGAGATCGAATACCCGCCACTCGTGCCGGTAAAGCCGGTCAATCCGCTGATCGTGAAGGTGGTGTTGTTGGTGGTGCTGATGGTCACACCGCTGAGGGTCAGTGTCTGCCCATTGCGGATGAGGATGATGTCACTGGCGTCAAAACCGGTGACAGACTTGTTGAATGTTACCACGGCTGTTCCAACAGGCGTGGTGCGGGGATTTGGAACAATCGGCGATATATCTGCAACCAATGGCTCAACTGCGGTCGAGGATTGCGTCACGATGATACGCGGCGCCAAATCGCCACCATCGTGCTCGCTGCTGGCGATGAGAATGCCGTAATCTGCCTGATCACCACCGGCGACGATGCCGACCAGCGCAAAGCTGATAAACCCGTCAGTCCCGATGTTGTTCTTGATGACATTGGTCGCATCCAGTTCGACCCAGCCAGCGGGGTTTGCGGTCAGGAAGACCGAACCCAACGCGGTGCTGGTACGGGTGGGGGCCAGTGCCGAACTGAGATTGGAGTCATCCCAGGGAACAGTCGGGTCGTCGGGATCGAGCTTGCTGAGGTTATCTGAAGCCAGATATCCAGTTATGCGACCGGCAGTGGGAGATGTCGATGGGCTGGCATCGTCCTGATAGCCTTGGATATAGAACCGGAATTTGGCCGACTGGATATCGCCCGCCACGATGTTGCGGAGATCAAACTTCACATAGGCGGTCTGCGCGCCGTTGCCTGCGATGATTTCCGGCTCACTTCCCTGGGTGGTTTCGGTCGAGCTGTCACCGGGCGTGCCATAGCTATCGGCGTAGACCTGGATCCCGTCGGCAGCGACGGTCCCACCCAAGACGTTAAGCGTGAAGATGCTGTATGCCGGGTCATTGTCGGCGTCCATGAGTCGGACCATGATCTTGTGCAGCCCACCTTTGAGTGGTGTGCCGGCCAGTCGCATGGTGTCGTCATCGATACGCGTCAGTGACATGCCCGCAGGCACAAAACCCGCGACCAAATTCCACTTGATGTCCGCAGAGGTGGTGTAATCGCCCAGCGAAAGTGCGTTAATATCGTAGGAGAAGTATTGGCCCGTAAAGGTCGAGCCGATGGTGCTGATCGGGGGGAGCTGAGGGACATTGTTGATCGGATCGTCCACTTCACGAACTTGCTCTTCCTCGATCGCATAGTCGAGCAAATACTGCCACTTGACCGCATCGCCATAGTTATAGCCCGACGTTTGCCCCAGGTATTCCTTGTGGCCCCACTGGCCGGTGCGGCTCCAGCCGGAGAAGTCGTTGAATGCCGAGTGCGTCTTTAGCCCGCGCGCCTTGAAGACTTGCAGCGTCGCGGCGTAAACGTCTTTCATCCTCGGGTTCTGGTTGATTGCTATCAGGAACTTGGTGAACCGATCCGGATTAGACGTGATCGTGTCGTCGTCGGGGAAGTTCTGCTTGACGTATTCGGCGAGGCTGTAATTTCGAGTAGCGCCGGGCGTGTCATAGCTGACGATCTTCCCATCCTTAATATAGACGAACACGCCATGCGTATAGAGGCTGGGTCCGCCTTCGTAAGTCAGAAACTTCAAACCGTACTGATCAGACAATATCCGTGACTGAGAAGTGGTGAAGTTTGTGGTGGTTAGCGAGAACTGCGTGATCCAGGCATCGATCGCGGCCTGAATCACCGGGTCGTTCGGATCGTTGTAATCGACATTCAGCCAGTCGGTTTCGTTAAAGGCGTACTGAACGAACTTGTCACCACCAAAATAGGTGGTGGTCGCAAAGACATGCCCCATATAATTGGGTTCGCCGACCCAGTCATCGGCGCGATCCTTCATGCCGTTGAGGTATTCGGTGTTGTATCCCAGTTGATTCGCGAACGCCGCCGCCACACGCACGACGTCGGCAGAACGATCAATCCCGCCTGACGGACCGGCATCGCGGAAGGACTGATCGAAGATTCGGAAGATTTCGGTTGATCGGCGGCCGTTGAACTTGGGCTTGCTGATCCCCTGGCTGGACGCCTGCTGCTGTGCCCAATCGCCTTGGGCAAAGCCGCGGCCGTTGGACCAGATTTCGTTCGAATACTCGACATAGACCTTCAGCCCCGGGTTCAGCCCGGTAATACCGGGCGTCTTGCCGGCAAACATATCTGCGACATGACGCACATAGTCATCCGTCGCGGCATGCGGGATATTGATCCACGGGTTGACATTCATCCGGTTGGATAGATCGATGATCCATTCCCACGCGACCCCAATATCACCATAGAAGGTCGTGTCGTTGACGCCGGGGACGTTGAGTGTCTTCCAGTTGGTTTTTCCATTGGCAAACGCGTGGTCTGCCGGGCGGCTGTCGCTCCAGTTGACTTCAGGGCTGGCATTGGTGTTTAGCCAGTCCATATACCGGAAATATCCAGCATGGGCAGAGATTTCCTCTAAATGTTCGATGTATTGCGGGTGCCAGAACGGATCGGGATTGGAAGCCGAGGGTTCGAGCGATTTGTTCATCGGGTCCGACGGATCGGGCATCCACGCATGGACGTTGCGGACGTAATCCCCGCCGGTCGCTACATTGTCGACCTGAATATTTACCCGACCGTTGTTGATGATGTAAACGTTGCGATTCGGGCCGGTCTCAATGGGCGTCAACGCCGAGCCGTTCGTGCCCGCACGCAGAGTAACAGTGCCCGTACCTTCCCATGTCACCACATATCTGCCCTGTGGGGCACCAGTGGGGTGATAGCTATTCTGAAACGGCTTTGCGTTATACGTTCCGGCGGGGATGACATACCCGCGACTATCCAGCTTGGTCGCTTCGACACTGATGTTGTTCGTGTCTTTGGCCGAATAATACATGAACCCACGGTCTTCCATCTTCAAGGCGTCGGCGAACACCCAGAACGGCACGAAATAGGCGATCCCACCCAGATTGACCGCAACTTCCTTGAGTTCTCCATTCGTGATCGACGTGGGCGCGGCGTCGGTCGCCGCCGCAGGGACGGAGAGATAGGTCTCGCTGTCGTAAATCGGCGCAGCACTGAGGAGCTGACGCGATTCAAGTTGTTCGATCAGCGAGAACCGACGGATAGTAGAAGAACGACGCTTCGACGGGGTGGGGCGCAAAAACTTCCGCACGATGGCACTCCGATTCTAAATCAATGGTCGAAAGATCAAGGTTGCTATCGATTGGCCGCAAACCAACCGCACCCTATTTTGCCCATATTAAAATTAATTTACAACGATATTCTGGATAACTTTGCATCATTTAGCGCAGCGAACGCGCGCAAACCATCCAAACTGGTTCGTTCGGCGTTATAGACGGGCAAAAGCCGGGCATCATTAATCATAGACGCCGCAGCACTTATGAACGTTTCGACTGAACTGTCGATTCATACCGGCGGACTTCGTCCAGCCAATTCATCCCGGTTGGCGTCCCGGATTGCTCACAATACTGATCCCAGATCGCACCGGCCGGGAGCATCTTGATCTCCTCCAGCATCGCCAGACGCTTGGTCAGATCACCCGATGTCTCCGCCTCCCGCAGTTTGGCGGCCGGTTCGAGCAACGCGATCAGCAACGCCTTGAGCATATTGCGCGTCCCGATCACCCATGCCGCAACCCGGTTGATGCTGGCATCAAAATAGTCCAGGCCGATGTGTGTGCGGTGCAAATAACACCCACGCACCAATTCCTGAGCGATCTGCAGCAAATCGTCGTTGAGCGTGACCACATGATCGCTATCCCAACGCACGCCGCGAGAAACGTGCAGCAGAATCCGGTCCAGCGAGGTAAACACCGACGAAATCTTGTCGGCCATCTACTCTGTCGGGTGATAGTGCCCGGCATCGAGGCAGACCAGCTTGTTCTTGCGGATCGCGTAGCCGAGATAGAACTCGTGCGTGCCGACGACATAACTTTCCGACCCGATCCCGAACAACTTGCCCTCGACCGCATCCAGGACCAGCGTCGGGTCGATCTGTTCGGCAAAACACGCATCGAGTGATTTTTCCAGTCGTTCACGCGGCGCCCGACGATCGACGGGGGTGTCTTTGTAACCATCCGGAATCCACACATTGTTGACGCAGGTCGATCCCAGTTTTTCGGCAAACGCCTTGGCGATCCGCCGCGAGCACTTGCCATGCTCGACCCAGAACTGACGAATCGCATCATCCGCATGCGCCAACGTGAACCCGTCGGCGGCTTTGGGGTGGGAGAAGTAGGACGGATTAAAATCGACGCCAATGCCGGTCGATTTGGCCCAATCCATCCAGCGGGCAAAGTGTTCGGGGGCGAGCTGGTCGCGATCGACCTTTTTCCCGCCGGTCTCGGCGTAGAGGGCGTGCAGATTGAGTCGGTGCTTGCCGGGCAGAAGTTTGTACGCCAGTTCCAGATCGGAGCGAAGCTCATCCCCGTTGCGGGCACGCCCGGGGTAGTTGCCCGTAACCGCCAGCCCGCCGCCGAGTGCGCCGGCACTTTCAAAGCCGCCTACGTCGTCACCTTGCCAGCAATGCAGCGAGATCGGGACCGTCTTCAGCACGTTCATCGCGGCATCGACATCGACACCCCACTGAGCGTAAACGGATTTGGCTTGTTCAAAAGCGCGTTGGGTTGGGTTGGCGTTCATGTCGCCAATAATCGCTGATCGAACCCGATCGGGCAAGTCTGTGGATGCGTGTCACTCGGTTGATCGAAGGTCCTTGAAGCACGCCGACGCTTCGACGGGCTGATCGATGACTTTTAGCTCCGTCAACTGCCCGATCAGTTCCTGCCAGCGGGCGGTTGTCATCACGCCCAACCCCTGGGCTTTGGTCTCTGCGTTTTCGATCAGCGTTACTTGCGCTTCGGCTGACGACGCGAAGGTTTCCAGATCCATCGTCGGGTTTAGCCCGTGCATCTTGGCGTTGGTCGCGGTGGGGTCGTCCAGATAGGCCCGCCAGCCTTCGCTGACGGCTTTGACCATCTTTTTGCATACTTCCGGGTTGGATTTCAGATAATCCTCGTTGGTCGCCAGCACAGTGGCGTAGGGGTTATAGCCGGAGTCGGCGATGAGAAAGGTCTGCGTCTCAATCCCCAATTTGGCGGCAGCGAGCGGCTCGCTGGTCACAAAACACTGCATCGAATAGCTGTTGTCCGTCCGGAAAACCGACAAATCACCAAAAGGCGAGGGGACAATCTTTAATTTGCTGAATCCGTATTTGTTTTTCAAATAATTGCTATACGGCAGCCCCTGTTCCATCGCCAGAATCCCGTCGCTCCTGAACACATCGGCAAGTGTGGCAAACCCCCGGCGGCGGTGGGTCATGATCCCTTGCGGGTGCGTCTGATAGACCGCAAACAGCGCGACCACCTTCGCACCTTGCAGCCGGGCGCGCGGGATCTCGTCTGCCGAGACGATCGCGAACGGAACCTTGCCCGATCCGAGCAACTCGATCGTCGGTGCCCCGGCCCCGCCGGCACGGACATCCACATCCAGCATATGGTTGGCATACGGTGCGGCATAAAACCCGCCGAACTGCGGCTCGGGTTTCCAGTTCAGTTGCAGCGTGACTTTGGTGAACTGTGCCTTGTTATCCTCCGGGCCGGGCACGTCACACGCCCCGATGAACGTGATCGCAAGCAAAGCCAGAGATGTGAGAAATCGGTGCATGGTGATCATTCCTTTCTTTCCGAGGCGTGCCAGTGTCGCAGCATCAGGTACGAGACAAGATTAATCATCGCAAAGAGCGCGATGCCTAGCAATGATGCGATCAGGAGCGTGGCGAAGACTTTTTCGATCTGGCGTTGCTGGCGGGCGACCTGGATCAGTCCCCCCAGCCCGCCGCCGGTGATGAACTCACCGACGATCGCGCCGATCACGCTCAATCCTGCCGCCACCCGCAAGCCGGTCAGGATGCTGGGTAGCGCAAAAGGCAGCCGCAATTTGAGCAACGTCGCCAGGCGTCCGGCTTTGTAAAGATTGAACATGTCCTTGAGTGCCGGGTCGGTCGATAGCAGGCCACTGAGGGTGTTGGCGATGACCGGGAAGATCGACACCACGGTCGCCGACGCGATGACGGCGTTGATATCGAATCCGAACCAGATGACCAGCAGCGGGGCGACGGCGATGATCGGGACGGTCTGGAAAAACACCGCATACGGGTAAAAGGCCCGCTGCACCCACCCGCCATTGGATAGAAGGATCGCAAACCCAATTCCAAGCACGGTGCTGATCGCAAACCCCGCCAATGACGCGATCGCGGTTTCCGCACCAGCACTGAGTATTTCCGGCGTATTTTTGATCAATGACCGGAACACATTGGTCGGCTTGGGCAACAGATACGCCGCCACCCAGTTCATCCGCACCGCAAGCTCTGCGATCAGCGAGATCACGACAAACGGCACCAGAGGTGGGATAATCGCGCTGGCGAATCGTCTCATGCCCCATCCCCCGTTCGCAATGCCTGATAAAGCACGCGCGTCTGCTCCGCAAACACCGGCGTGCCGCGCAAATCGGCTAATCGTTGATGCGGCAGGTGAGCACTGAGGTCATGATCGGTGACGATCTTCGCCGGCCGAGTCGAGAAGACGATCGCCCGATCCGCCAGGAACGTCGCCTCGGCGATCGAGTGCGTCACAAACAGCACGGTGGCTTTGCTGTCGATCCACAATTGTCTTAGCCACTCATCGAGTTGCTGGCGGGTGATCTCATCGAGGGCCGCAAACGGTTCATCGAGGAGCAACAATCGGGGAGACGTCACCATCGCCCGCGCCAGTGACACCCGCATCCTTTGACCGCCGGACAGTTGGGCAGGAAAGCGTGTCTCCAGGCCGGACAGCCCGACCTCTTCCAGTAGCCGATGAGCGCGTTCGAGCCGTTCCTGTTTCTCAACCCCCGCCAATTCCAACGGCAGCGCGACGTTCGCCAGCACCCGCCGCCACGGCAGCAGATGCGCATCCTGAAACACATACGCGATATCCGCACCCGCCTGTCCGATGCGCTGGATCGACCCCGATGTCGGCTTTTCCAGCCCCGCGATCATCCGCAGCAGCGTGCTCTTGCCGCACCCGCTGGGACCGATCATCGCCACAAACTCGCCCTCGTTGATCGACAAATCCAGCGGCGCGACCGCCTCCACGCCGCCGACAAAGGTCTTGGCGATTCGCTCAAGCTGCAAGGATGTACCGCGATTCGTAGGCGGCATGGACATGCAAGACGATCCTTCCCGGGCAATAGTTTAGGCCGGCAAGTGTTCGTGGCTCAATAGGAGGAGGAAATTTGTCGATTCAGGGCTTGTTTCGCCACTGATCCGCCCGGACCTTGGCGAGGCGGAGTTGGTCGTCGTTCCGTCCGAGCTCGGAAGCTAAATCCGTCGACCAGCACCGCGCACGAATCGTCGCAGGGTTCCCGCGGCCAAGCCGATCGCTCCCCAGACGATTGCCTGCCCCATGATAATGCCCGCGTAGTAGAGCAAGTCCCAGTCCGCCAGTGCCAGCAGCAGAACGCCCGCGTCGAGTCCCGGCAGCGTGGTGATGACGAGGAACAGATGAAGTGCTGGCACGTCCTCCACCACGGGGTGAACGACGCCTGCCTCGACCAAGTTGACACGGGTGAGAATCGTCACGATGCCCAGCACGACCCCAGCGAAGGCAAACACCGCCACCCAGCGAAGCCCGGAAACTCTCGGCGGCGGCCGACCATAGTCGAGCACGACCGGCGGAGGACTGGTGGTAGTCCGGGACGGCAGTATTTCGCCGTCGCCGGTGCCCGGTTGGGATTCAGAATACTTCGGCATCACGCATGGTCCTGCGGGTCGGATTGTTCACTCTACGCATCAGCCAAGGAGGGTGCGGTTTACCACACTGATTTGGCCGGCGGTACGCGTGGAGACTATTCGTTATCCGGCCCCGTGGCTCGACCGCCGTGAAACGCTATACAAAATTGCCCCGAGCATGAATGGGACAATTGTCTGCACCCAGCCGAATTCAACAAATGTTCCCACTCTACGGGGATTTAGCAAAACACCTAGCAGAGTAAGAAAAATGTAGACGACGCCGAGCACCATGACAACGACCGAAACTCGGTGGAGCAATTTGGTCATGGGCCGTAGAACCTCGTAGTTAAACTGACCGGCAGCACAGACAAGCATGCCGGTGACTCTTTTCACAATCGTTGCCGTAGGTGTTTGCGGTGTCAAGGATGAGGTGCTGTGGTCCGGCGGGGGGTCTGCCAGTTCTTCAGGCGGCAAGTGATTTTTGCCAGTAGGTCGGCCATAGGTGGCTTTGGTGCAGGCCTTCCAAGGCCATCACCGCTTCGGCGTTGCGGGCCGTCCAACGCATCCCGATGCCCTTCAGACGCCGGG
>JBGSMH010000402.1:0-2271 GCA_041740275.1 Phycisphaerae bacterium | reverse complement strand
TGCTCTATCGCGCCGTAGTCGCGGGCACGCCCGAAGCCGACCGCGTGCCGTTTATATCCCCGGTCGGACGCGTGGATTTTGATCGAGTCGATGACGTCAGCAATCAACTGCAGCTTGCCCAGCGTGGCGGAAACATCGAATTGTCGATCCCCCTGGCTACCCTGGGCCTGACCGAGTTGTCGATCGGAACCATCCTGCAAGGCGACATCGGCATCCTCCGCGGAACCGGCGCGATGACCATGCAGCGGCTGTACTGGAATAATCTCGACACGGGTATTGCCAGCGATGTGCCGAGCGAAGCCAAACTCATGCCCTCTCACTGGGGCCGTTGGGTGCTCGGACGCGAGCGCGTCCGCGACGAGGGGAGTATCACGTTGACCGCCGATAAGGCGACGTTCGGCAAGAAGGGGATGATCCTCAAGACGTATCCGGGCGGCGAAGTCGCCATCGCGTCATGGAAAGACGCCGCTGACCAGATCCAATGGAAGGACGTTGCGGTGAAACCGGGGACGTACGAAGTCGATCTTGTCGTCGCCTGCGGCAATCGGAAGCAAAATGCCTTCCTCCTGGAAGTTGGCAGCCAGTCTCTGGCGGGGAAGGCCCCATTCACGGGTGATTGGGAGGCGTTCGCTCCACTGAATGTTGGGCGGATCACGATTACCGAAGGGCAGTCGACCTTCACGCTCAAGGCCAAGTCGGTTGCCGACGGCCTGATGAATGTGCAGCAAATAGTACTGACACCGGTGCGGTGAATGACCTTTTCACCCTTATCAGAAATGGGCAGACCAGATGACCCGACGTATTCCGATCATCGATCTGACCGACCTCTACCACCCGCATCAGGACCCGGGTGACAACTTTGATATCGTCGCGCCCTATGCGATGCCTGAAATCGACCTTCGGGCGATCATCCTCGACGTCAGCGAGTGTTTCCGACGCCGACCCGAGGAACGCGGCGAGGAGGATTACAACCTCAGGAATGGCGACGCCGGAGGCCGCGACGGGGGCTTTATCCCCGTGCTGCAATGCAACAGCATGTTCGACCGTAATGTGCCGTTCGCGACCGGCCCGTACAGACCCATGCGCAGTCCGGATGACGACTGCCGCGACGTACCGGCTTTTGAGCAACAGGGCATCGAACTGCTGCTCGGAACCCTGCGCGTTGCTGTCGAACCTGTGGATATCGTGGTATTTAGCTCATGTCGCGCCCTGGCCGCCGCGTTGAATCGCGATCCGCTACTGCTGAGGCAAAAAGTTCGCCGATTACACCTGAGTATCGGCACATCCAGCGGCGACGTGTTTGACGTCGATCTTAGTGCCAATCGTCCGGTCCCGACTCGACCGGGAAGCCCGGGTTTCCTGGAGTGGAATGTCGCACTGGACCCGCACGCCTTCGTCCGCGTGCTTCAATCGGGACTGCCGATGTCGCTATACCCTTGTGCCTCGGAATGCGGTCCATTCGGCCTCGGACGACACAACACCTATTTCGACGCGGGCGACATGGCATGGATTCTTGAGATCGACCCAAGGATTCGTAACTACCTTGGTTACGCGTTCACCAAGTCGACCCGTATCGATTTTCTGCGCGCTTTGGACGGGCCGTGTCCGCCAGAGGTCGAAACCTACTTTCGCACGCACAACCGCCACAACGTCTGGGAGACGG
The DNA here is from genome assembly GCA_041740275.1 of Phycisphaerae bacterium. Taxonomy (GTDB): domain Bacteria; phylum Planctomycetota; class Phycisphaerae; order Tepidisphaerales; family Tepidisphaeraceae; genus BPJO01. Next base: position 608 of record JBGSMH010000402.1, on the reverse strand, counting down.
CGATCTGGTTGGAGGTGAGCGGTCGCAAGCTGGTGCGACGGGGTGACGGCAGTTGTCGGATCGTGTTTCCTGAGGATGTCGATCCCGACGATGTGATGATCCCCGGCCAGCAGGTTCCGTGTCGTCTGACGCGAGTGGATCCCAGCGGACGGTTCGATTTTGAACTCGGTCAAGGCGACGGTGAGGTGACCATTTTCGATCGCGGCGAAGCCCCCGCAATTCACGCCGCCGCCTCGCGGGAGGCCCTTCGGTACTGGTATGCCTCTTTCCGCACCGCCTTGACCTGAAACCGTAGGCGGAAGGCAAATGACGGCTGCAGAGGAAGCGAAGCTTTCGACGTGGCTTTGCTGGATGTAATAGATGCCGTTTCGGTTGATCAAACTCGCCATGATGCACTCGTGTGCAAATGAACCTTTGGGTCCGGCGAGTCCCCGCTTTTTGTGTACAAACCTGTGTACACTTCGGCCATTCTAAACGACCGTGCGTGAAAGCGCGCGGTGCTTTTTAGTGGAATTACATAACAGAGAACTCCTTTAATGGCAGGAAGTTAGCCACTTCCACCAAGAAAGGAGTCTCTGATGGACAGGATCGTCCTCCGCCTCGAACAC
>JBGSMH010000401.1:0-7090 GCA_041740275.1 Phycisphaerae bacterium | reverse complement strand
AAGGCAAACGAACTGGCGGTCGTCGCCGACCACTGTGCGATCGTCAAGCTTAGAGACCCCCAACCACCCGCGATCGTTCACCTGTCGCACCTGCTGGTCATGCCCCGATTTCGCGGCAGTGGGTTGGCGGGGTGGTTGCGGGCGATGCCGGTTTATGCGGCACGCGAATGTCTCGATCGCGCCGGCGAACCGCCTCGCCCGATCACCCTGGTCGGCGAGATGGAACCGGCCATTGCAGGCGACGTCGCCCGGATGCGCCGACTATCAACCTTTCAAAAGGCGGGCTTCGTCAAGATCGACCCCAGCCAGATCAATTATCTTCAGCCCGATTTTCGCCCGCCCGAAGTCATCGACGCCACCGGCGGGCCTGTGCCCGTGCCGCTCTCACTGATCATCCGACAGATCGGCCGCGAGCATGATCGGTCCATTAGCGGACGCGCGGTGCGCCAAATCGTCGAAGCGCTCTACGCGATGTATCAACCGACTTTCCGAGCCAGTGACATGATGCCCAATTGGCAAAGCCTCAGGTCCTATCCCCCCGACGACCGACAAATTGATCTGATCCCGCCTACGCAATCCGATTGACGCCCGGTTAAGATGACCTGACGACGCAAGCACCGATGAGATATCCGTTGATTGACATCCTCGAACCGCGCCGCCTGCTCGCATCCATCGGCGGTGTCGTATGGGATGATCTGAACAAGTCCAATACGATTGATGAAGGCGAAAATCGCTTCACCGACACCCGCGTCTATCTCGATCAGAACAACAACGCCCGCCTCGATCCGGCCGAAGCCAGCGTGCTGACCGATTCGCAAGGCCGGTACGCATTCACTGGGCTTTCATCGGGTGCTTATAACGTGCGTTTCATCTGGCCGGGCGGGGTGGGGCAGGTTTCGCCCGATCGAAGTGGGCGGCTTGAACACCAATTTGATATTGGCCTGAACTTCACCACTGACATTACCGCGTCGCAGATGCGTGCATTTCAGACCGCCGCGGCACGGTGGGAGGCGATCATCGTCGGCGATCTGCCCGATGTGAACACCGATATCGGCGTCGTCGATGACATCGTGCTGGATGTGGCATTGATCGACATTGATGGTGGAGCGGGCACGCTCGCACAGGCCGAGCCGACGCGTTTTCGCAGCGGAACGCTCCTTCCGTCGCGCGGGATTGTCGAAGTCGATCTGGGCGATGTCGCTCAACTTGAGGCCGAGAATCGACTGGTTGATACGATCACGCACGAGATCGCCCACACGCTGGGCTTCGGCACGCTCTGGCAACAGAAAGGGTTGCTGGCGGGCGTCGGGGGGAGCACGCCCAGATTCTATGGTGCCAATGCCAAGGCGGCGTATCAGCAACTTTTCAACGCGGTGGTCACCGGCGTCCCCGTCGAAGCCAACGGCGGGGCGGGAACAGCATTGGTGCACTGGCGGGAAACGTCGATGGGCGTGGAAATGATGACCCCGTACAGCCAGGACCCCGGCGTCATCCAGCCGATCAGTCTGGTGACGGTGCAGCAGTTTGCCGACCTCGGCTACAGCGTCAACGTCAACGCCGCCGACCCGTGGAACCCGCTTACCGAAGAAGCAGAGGTGTGGACCCCGGCCGATGCAGGCGTAGCGGCGTTTACCCGGCGCGTCGTTGTCAATTCGACTAACGCGCAAACTGATGTCGATATTGGCCTGGCGGCCAATCGCGCGCCGGTAGTGACGAGTTTTTCGATCGAGCCTTCGCCGGTGGTGCAAGGTCAGACCGTCAGGCTCCGTGCCCGCGCCGCCGACCCGGACGGCGATGGCATTTACGGGATGACGTTCTATCGCGAGAGCAACGGCACCCCCGGTTTGCAGTCGGGTTCGGACACGTATGTCTCGACCAAATTCACCCCCAAACGCGGCATATACGCTGCCGAAGCATCGACCAGCAGTCTTTCGGGCAATGTGACGTACTACGCGGTGGCGGTCGATCAAATGGATTTTGCCGGGAAACGTGCCGTCAACGTCACCGTCTACCCGCCCACGACCCCGCCCACGCGCCCCAATCCACTGCTGATGTCGGCACCATCGTCGAGTGCTCGGCTACTGCAGTGGAAAGATCGCTCCGACAACGAGATCGGCTTTCGCATCGAATTAAACACCCGCAGCGATTTCAATGATGTCGGATCGGTTCGGGCGTTTAACGTCCCGACCAACAGTGCCTCCGTGTTGATCAGCGATCTGGCCGCCGACACTTACTACGCCCGCATCCGTAGCTACAACCTCTCCGGTTCCAGCGCGTACACGGTGGCGATACAGGCGTAATCCCGTGTTGCTATGAACAAGCGATCCAGTCCACCCCGGCGACGTTGTCGACGCGGGTGGGGCGAGGTGATCGGGGATCAACTTTGAGCAGGTATCGCATCACCGCGACCACCGGTACGCCCGACCAGCCATGACACTGACTGCTGCCACTGAACGCCTCCCATGCCGTATCCGAACCGGCGGCGACCATCGGGCCCCAGCCGTCGCGAATGTGGCGCATCATCTCGTCAGGTCGATTGAGTCGTCCGAGTGCCTCCAGCGTCTGATACTTGCCGAACGGAGAGGTCGGAATCGTTCGCGTGTCCTTCTGATCGACCAATGCCTGATAGCGGTCCCAATGCGCTTCGGCATCGAAATCGGCAAGCCCAGCGCCCGTGGCCAGCGCGGCACCGTATTCGGAATAGGCGACCTGTGCATTCGGATCCGCGCATTCTCGCAGCAAATTCGTCGATCGATCCAGAAACGCTTCCACGATTTTGCCTGCCAGCGTTGTCCGTTCGTTGCGCGCCCGCTCGGAGGACTGGGTCTGGCCGAACCGGGCCAACAGACCGGCGACATCATCCAAAAAGGTCAGATAGCGCAGGTTGGACGACAGAAACGCCGTCGAGAATTGGTTCGCCCGTACCAGCGGCTGAATCGTGTTATCCATCCAGTTCTGTACCGGCCGATGCGGATTGAAAAACAGCCCGCGATCGTCACGACACTTCAGGAACCACCGGTGCAGCCACTCGATGTTGTCCGCCAACTCTTCGGCGAGGGTGGTGTCGCCGGTGTAATGCTCGTACTCGATGATCGCCCGCACCCACTCCATCGACTGTGCGGGATATTCCTCCATCAGCGGCATGCAAACCCAGATTCGGCCAGTCGGGTCTTGCAGGCGCGCCTGTTGCCGCAGGGCGTGGCGGATCAATTGCTGGTCATCGAAGGCGTAATAGTTGATCAGTGCGATCCGCTGCACGTCGCCGATCCACTGGCGACGCTCGCGCCACGGGCAATCCATGATCCGGTCGTGCATGCACAGGTGCGCCGAGCGCAGGCTGATCTTGAATATGTCATTGAGCACCGGATCGGAACTGGTCAGTTTGATACGATGCTTCAGCGGGTATTGCTCGCGAACATACCGCACCGAAAGCAGCCGGATCGGGCGGGTATGATTGCGGACCGTCAGTTGCAGAAATCGACCGGCTTTCCATTCATCGCAGGTGATCGTGGTAACGCCGCCAGAGAGAGTGTGACGGTCGGTGGTCCACGGGTGGATGGGCCGGGCGTCAAAATGGCCTTCGGTCAGGGTTTCGCACCAGGAAAGATCGACGATCGTGCCAGCCGGTGCGTCAAGCGTTATTTCGGGGTGGCCGATGTGGTAGCCGTCGAGGGCGTAGATGAGGGTGGTCGCGTGGTCGGCGCGAGGAACGGGGATCGTGTCCGTCTGGGACAGTTTTTCCAGGAGCGATTCGTGCGAGACCGCGATCGCCGGGACCGGGTGGACGCGGGATTGGTCGGCAATACTGTGCATGCCCAAAAGTCGCGCGCTGTCGTCGCCGGTGGGGACCGGTGCAGGAAAGTCGCACGGCAAGACCGGGCCCATTCTCACGCCCGGCCAGGGCAGGGCGTCGGGCGTTTGCATCGCCGATTCATCATCGGGATAGGGAAAACCGGCAGGCAACTTGCGGTGATCGGCGATTTCCATCAGATCGAGGTTGAACATCCGCGATCGGAAACCGCCGCTCCAGGCGTCCAGAGGCAGGCAACGCCAGGTCGCATCGGTGCCGATGTGCTGTTTGGCGCCGTTTCCCTCAAGCTCGATTTCACACAGCAGACCGGGGTCTTTGCCCCACGTCGCAGTGCAGCCAATACCGATGCGCCACGCGACAATCGCCAAACGATTGACGCCCGGCTGCAGGTGCGACGAGAGGTCGATCGACCGGCTATTTTGCTCCCCAGGATATGACAGCGACGAGGTTCGCAGCACGTGCTGGCCATTAAGATAGACCCGAGCCAGCGTTTCCACCGCGATGTGCAACGTGCCGGTCGTGCCGGGGGGACAATCGAAATCCTTGCGAAACAGCACGCGGGGGTGATTGGCGGTTTTATCGGTTGACCAGATCCATTTGGCTTGCCAGATGCGGGGGGTTTTCACGCGGAATGTTCCTTGATCGAGTTGGCTCGCTTCAGTTTGGCGATCTGCTCAAGATTATGCAAACCTGCTCCAGTCAATCGATTCTGGTGTCCAGCCAAAGTGCTGCATAGTCGCGTTGGAGGAACTAGTGCTATCCTCACCGGCCATCTCGATTTGGGCGCGGTTGAAGGGCAGGATCGACGCCGGCGCGATGCGGGTGAGTAGCCGGGCATACCAGATGGGGATGCCGATACTGGTGCGGGGTTTGCCACGAATCGCCCGCGATGCCTGTCGATACATCTGTGGCCAGGTGAACTGATCCGGACCGACCAGATCCAGGGTCTGGCCGATGGTGGTGGGGGTTTGGAGGCAATCGACAAAGGCGCGGGCGACATCCTCCACGCGGATCGGCTGGACCCGCGCCGCCGACTGTCCGAGCAGACCTGACCCGAAATAGGGCATGAAAAAGTACGGCAGCGATTTACCCCGCGACCAGTCGGCAATCATCGTCAGAAACTCCCCGCCTTGGCCAATGATGATCGACGGACGCAGGATCGTGTAATCCAGGCCGCTCATGCGCAGGTGATTCTCGGCACGGGCCTTGGTCGAGGCGTATTCGCTGGGGCTGTCGATCCTCGCCCCCAGTGCGCTCATATGAATCAATCGCCTGACCCCATTCCGCTTGGCGCCCTCCATCACGCGCACCGCGCCCTCGTAATGCAGACGTTCAAAAGTCTGCCCGCGCGACGGATTCTCACGAATGATCCCGACAAGATGGATCGCCGCATCACAGCCGCGCATTCCGCGATCGATTGCGGTGTCGTCAAATAGATCGCCGACCACCGATTCGACGTTTTCACGGCCGATCTTGCCTGTTCGGACCAACGCCCGCACGCGATACCCGCGCGACAGCAACGCGTCGATGACGTGGCCGCCTACGAACCCGGTCGCGCCGGTGAGGAAGATGGATTTGTTGAGCATCTGATACAATAATAGCCACATGCCGAGCGAATCAGCAGTGATTCCGTATCACAAACGTCTCGACGCCGACCCGACGTGGGCGTTAAGGGAGGGCAGCATGTATTTTGAAGAAAAGGGTGGGGTTCAGGAGACGTTGCAGCGAATCACCAAACGGCTGACCGAACTGGGCGTGCCGTATGTGGTGGCGGGGGGGATGGCGTTGTATCGGCATGGGTACAGACGTTTCACCGAGGATGTCGATCTCCTTGTCACGCGCGAGGGTCTTCAAGCAATTCATGCGGCATTGGAGGGGCTCGGGTATGTGCATGTTTTCAAGGGCAGCAAGAAGCTACGCGATACCGTTACGGGCGTGCAGATCGATTTTCTGATCGCCGGTGACTTTCCGGGTGATGGCAAGCCATCTCCGGTGCCGTTTCCTGATCCGTCCACTGTCGGGGTGGACATTGGCGGCACACAGGTGATCGCACTGCCGCGCTTGGTGGAACTGAAGATCGCTTCGGGTCTGACGGGTGGGGTTGGACGAATGAAGGATCTGACCGACGTGGTTGAAGTGATCAAGCATCTTCAGTTGCCGCGCGATTTTTCGGATCACCTGAGTCCCTACGTCCGCGACAAGTTTCTCGAATTGTGGGACGGGCTGAGCCACTCGCCAAGTGCGGTCGAATCATGAGCCAGACCCTTCGCCTCGGAACCCGCGGCAGTTTATTGGCGCGAACGCAGTCGCAGCTCGTCGCCGACGCGATCGAGAAAGCCAATCCGTCGGTTCATGTCGAATTAGTCATCCTCAAAACCACCGGCGATCAGGTGCAGGACAAACCGCTGGCAGAACTGGGCGGCAAGGGTTTGTTCACCAAAGAGTTGGAACTGGCGCTACTCAATAACGAAATCGATCTGGCGGTGCACAGTTACAAGGATGTGCCGGTGACGATGCCGTTGGTGGATCAGTCGGGGCTGGTCATCGCGTGTGTGCCGTTGCGTGAAGATGCCCGCGATGTGCTGGCGTGTCGAGCGGGTGCGATGGGAATACTCGATCTGCCGCACGGCGCGCGGGTGGGGACGGGAAGTTTGCGGCGGCGATGTCAGTTGCTGGATCTGCGGCCTGACCTGCGAATCGAGCCAATCCGTGGCAACATCGACACCCGCCTTCGCAAGATGCGTGAAGGCGCGTATGACGCGGTGGTCCTGGCGTATGCCGGTTTGAAGCGCGCCGGGCTTTTTGACTCAGACGTGATGTCGATTGTTCCAACCGACCAGATCACGCCCGCGCCCGGCCAAGGGGCACTGGCGATCCAGACGCGACGATCCGACGACACGACTCGCGCCCGACTGACCGGATTGAACGATGAATCATCGGCGCGATGCGTCGCGATCGAGCGGAAAATTGTCGCGATTCTGGAAGGCGACTGTCACTCCCCGATTGCTGCACATGCGCGCTTCAGGGAGGCGAAAATCGAACTCGTTTGTGCCGTTGGCGCGACCGGCGGAGCGTTGCCAGTAAAACGAAGCACCGCAGTATTTGCACCAAAATTTGACGAAAAGTCGCTTTTTGCTCGCCTTGTCGAAATCGCTAAGTCCATTTCTCACAAAGACTTGGCTGTTGACGACCCGGAATTATGTTGACCGGATGAACATCTATCTCATAGTATCGTACTAGATCTTTACTGCGAGGCGTGAATCGTGGCTGAGCGGATGA
>JBGSMH010000400.1:0-5560 GCA_041740275.1 Phycisphaerae bacterium | reverse complement strand
GGCTTTCTTGGCGGCGGCGTCGGCTTCTTTCATCGCCTGCAACTCCACCTTCTGCTCATCCGTCAACAACGCGGTGATGTCGGCGGTCTCCTGATCGGCCAACTTCTTTTGCTCGGCGAGCATCTTCTTATGGATCTCGTCGATCTTGATCCGCTGCTCGGCCGTCAAGCTCTCAAGCTTCGCCCACGGGCCCCACAGCTTCGGTCCTTTGACCTCTTTCTTGGGTTCGGCTTTGACTTCCTTGGCGGGTGCTTCTTCGACAGCCAGCGCGGGCACGACCCACGCCGCTGATCCGATCCCCAACGCCAACGATAACGCTACTGCTTTCGTCCAGGCCATACTAATCTCCTTTTATTGAAATGGCTGTTCGTTTCAATATACGCGCAGCAATGCAATTCGTTTATTGCCCATCGCGTTCGCAACAGGCACGATCATCGGCGCGTAAAAATGGGAAAACTTTAATGCCCGCGTCCGTCAATTTGCAGATCGAGTTGCTCTTTGATCGGCGCGAGTTTCTCCAGAATCGTCGCCAGCACACGGGTCTGACTTTGCATCGCATCGACGCGGAAAATCTTCTCCTGCGGATAAAACTCCAGAATCGGACGCGTCTCACTTTCGTAGATGCGCAGCCGCTTCTCGATGACCGCGTCATTGGCGTCGTCAAAGCGATTTTCCTTCAGCGCCCGGCGTTTCAGACGCTCGACCATCTTGTTGTGGTCACTGGAAAGGTGAATCACCATCAGGACATTGATGCTCTCTTCCAGCAGCTTGGCCTGATTGATGTTTCGCGGCATGCCGTCGAGGATAAGTATCTGATTGTCTGGGAAAAAATCGTTGGTAAACTCTTTTCCCTTGATGAACTGCCGCCAGACGCGGATGACAATATCATCCGGCACGAGCTGACCTTTGCCCGCATATTCCCAGAAAAGCCTGCCGACCTCGGATTGCAGGTCAAGCGTGCGAAAGATGTCGCCGGTGGAACTGTGGTAGAACCCTGGGATCGAGCCGAGGATTTTTCCTTGCGTCCCTTTGCCCGATCCGGGCGCACCGAACAGCAGGACGGTTTTGTACCGTTTGCCGGGCTCGGCTTGGTAGCAGCGGGCGCAATTGGGGTTTAGGCACTCGTAGGTGTCTGGGCTTGGCATAGTCATACCTTAACACACGTTAAATGGAGAGATAAATCCAGAATGTCAAGATGCGACAAAATTATCCATGTGGCAGATTGACGCAGGCACCGGATTATCGGACCCGAAAGCGCTCGAGATCGGCAAAATAGCTAGGATAGGTCTTGTTGACGCAGGTCGGGTCGTTGATGGTCACGCCCGCGGATTTTGTGCCCGCCAGCGCGAACGACATCGCCATCCGGTGGTCGTCGTAGGTGTCGATGGCGGCGGGGCGGAGGCGGTCGGGTGGGTCGATGGTCAGCACATCGTCTTCGATCTCGACATCCGCACCGAGCTTGGTCAACTCGTTCTGCAACGCCGCGAGTCGGTCGGTTTCCTTGACGCGAAGGGTATGCAGCCCGCGGATCGTGGTCGGTCCCTCGGCAAATAACGCCACCACCGCCAGCGTTTGTGCGACATCGGGCATGTCGGACAGATCGACATCAATCCCGACCAGCGAATCCGGGCCGATGATCGTGATGAAATCCTTGCCAAATGTGAGCGATGCGCCCATCTGGTGCAGCACATCGGCAAAGCCAACGTCGCCTTGGAGTGAATACTTGCCCAGACCTTCGACGGTGATTTTCGATTGCGGGTGCAGCGCCGCCAATGCCAGAAAATAGCTGGCGTTGGAGGCGTCGGGTTCGACGGGATAGTGTTCGCAGGCGTAGACGCCGGCGGGGACGAAGATGCGTTTGGGATCGCCGGTGTCGGGATCGCGCTCCAGTTCACAGAGGTGGCCAAACGCGTCCATCAGCCGCATGGTCATTGCGACATAAGGCCAACTGGTTTGCGGTCCGATCAGATCGACGCGCACTTCGTGTCGGGCATAGGGGGCGACTTGCAGGATCGCCGAGAGGTATTGGGAGGATGTCTCGCTGCCGTACTGGACCGCGCCTCCGGGCAGGCCGCTGGCTTGGACCTGAACGGGCGGATAGCCCTGGGCGCGGGTATGTTCGATACGTACGCCCAGGTTGCGGAGCATCTGCACGAGCGGACCGATCGGCCGCTGACGCATCCGATCCACGCCATCGAGGACATAGTCGCCCGACCCCAACGCGCAGAGTGCGGAGAGGAATCGGATGGTCGTCCCCGAATTGCCGCAAAACAGGTCGGCCGATGGGTTGGGGATCGTCCCGTGCTGCCCGATGACGCGAATCTCACACGCCGATTCGTCGGCCTCGACCGAAAAACCCAGTTTCTGCAATCCGTCGATCATTACCCGGGTGTCGTCGGCAAACAGCGCCCCGGTCAGCCGACACGGCCCATAGGACAACGCCGCCAGCACCAGTGCCCGATTGGTCAGACTCTTCGACCCCGGCGGGGCGAAAGTCATCTCAAACGGCTTGGCAAACGGTTCAATTCGGGTCGCATTCATTACGGTTTATCCGGCGCTGAGGTGGGTCGATTCACTGATTTAATCCCGTTCACGGATGCGGTTGGATCGGTAGGCCTCGACGAGGCGTTCGAGCATGCGGATTTCACCACGGATATCGACGCCGCGTTCGGTGTCGCCCATCCGGCGGGCGGGTTTGTGTTCGCGCACGGTGGTCACCTGCGGGACGATGTCCACGCCGTCACGGAGCGCGATTTCGACGCTTTCAAAATGGTGATGTCGCGCCAGTTGGGTCTTGTCGGCCTCAAGTACGAGCGTAAACCCATGATCGCCATAGGCTTCTGAAAATGCCCCGTCGATCGTGATCGCCTTGCCCGACCGCTTGATCGGCGATTCGCCTTTTTCGATCTTCACCGGTACATGCCCGTTGACGATCAACCCGCGTTTCGGATCGACGCCAAACTCATGCATCACCTTATCGCAGAACCAATCTTCGTGGATGAGCCGGAAATACGGGTCTTTTTCTTCGTGGTGGGGGTGTTCGTCTTCGATGAAATCGCGTTCCAGCGTGGCGATTCGATCTTTGCCAAACAGCGGGCTATGCGGGCCGGACCAGAGATACCACAGCATGTCGGTGTCGACCTGCTGACGCTTCTGGTGGGCACGTAAAATCGATTGATCAATTTCATCAAACAGCATCTTCCCGCGCAACTCTTTGCCGTTGATGGGCATGGGCAGGAAGAAGCCTTCGATGTCGGTCGGCACGCAGCCGTGGAAAATCAGGTGATCGTCGCGACACAGGTACATGCTGGCGCGTTTGACGATGAAATCCATGTGCTCGCCGAGCTTTTGGCTGACCGCAAAGCTGTGTTTCAAGCGCCGGATGCACTCGGCCTCATCGGGGGTGAGGGCGTAGGGGTTCTTTGGGTCGATGGTCGGGAAATAGGTATCGCGAATCGGGTAGGTGTGTCCGTCCACGACGATCGTGCCGTTTTTGTGGTCGATGGTGTGCAGCAGTTTGCGATGCGCCAGGCCCCAGGCGGGGTTGCGGTCGATCATCTGGCCTTCGAGTTTGAACTGCATGATCGCCGCTGCCTTTTGCATGCGGGCGACCAGATCCATCGGCCGGGCACCGGTCTGCTTGGGATAAAAATGCTTGGCCGGGTCGTCCTTGTAGACGGTGTTGGCCAGGTATTCCAAGGGCATCATGGGGATGCTGTAGCCCTCGTCGATCTGGGTCAGACGTCGGTAGCGAAGGCTGATGCGCAGGACATTGCAGATCAGTGCCTCGTTGCCCAGGTGCGCCCCAAGCCATGAGACATCGTGATTTCCCCAGATAAACGCGACATTGGGCTGTGCGCGGAGGTAATCGACCACATTGTCCCCGCGCGGGCCGCGGTCCCAGCAGTCGCCGCCGATGATCAGTTCATAGACCGCAAGATTACGAATCAGGCGTCCGACGACGTGAATCATCTGCAAAACCCGTCCGCCTTCCAGAAGCGAATCGACGACGGATTCCAGAAACGTGTCGTGACGCTCATTGGAGTACGAGTAAAGCATCTCGCGGAGCAGTTCGATATTGGCCTTGGGGACGACGCCCATGGCGCGTCGCACGCTGTATCGGCTGGCCAGCAGACGCGCCAGTTCCAACTGACGGGCGAGTGTCTTGACCGCATAATTTCGCAATTGGATACGATCGGTCAGGCTCTTTTCCAGCTTTTCGGTCACTTCGGCGGGGTAAAAGGCGAGTTTGAGGAACTCCTGCAACTCCGTCGGGCTCATCTTGTCTTTAAACATCCGCTCAATCAGTGGCCGAAGCGCACCAGAGGCGTTGTTAATGACGTGCCGCAGTTTTTTGTCTTCGCCGTGGATGTCGGAGATGACATGGATGGTGCCCTTGGGCAAAGTTAGCACGGCAGAGAGCCTGGCGATTTCCGCAGCGGCGGCCTCGGCGTTGGGAAAACGCTCCGAGAGCACCAGTAGAATGTTTGATTCAACCGCCTGATCGATCGTCCACGTCATGCCGATATCTTACCTTGCCCCCTTCGGTCAGGCGAATTACCCCCGCGCCAAACCGTTTCGTCGGTGTATGATACGGGAGAGTCGACACCATGAAGCTATTCTACGCGATCCTCGGTTCGGTGCTCGTCAGTGCGACCCTATGGGGTGGGGCGGTCGTCACCAATGATGGCCAGCGGGTCGAAGGCGACCTGAAGAAAACGCCCGATGGCTGGCGCGTCACGCTGCCCGACGGGCAGGTTCGCAACATCGCCACCGCCGACGTCCGGGCGATCGAACTGACTTCCACCGGCACGAACAACCAGATGGAACGACTGAACTCGCTTCGGCGCAGTGTCGAAACGCTGGAAGATATTGCCAAGGTTTTGGAGCGGTACGACCGTTTTCTGGAGCAGACCAAAGACCCCGCCGTGCTGGAGTCGGCGAAGGCGGATATCAAGACCTGGGTCGATCGTCGCGATCGGGGGCTGGTCAAATCGGGCAGGCAATGGGTGACGCGCCAGGACCGGCAGGAGATCGTGATCGAACTGCTGCGTCGGGTCGAAGCCGCACGGCAACAGATCAAGGCCGGCGACATCCGGTCAGCCCAGGCAAACATCGATTCGATCCTCAACGACGACCCCGGCAATGTGTCGGCGGTCTACCTGCAGGGCGTGATTCTTCAGCAGCAGGAAAAAGTGCCCGAGGCGCGAAAGGCGTTCGACGCCGCCCGCGAGGCGATCCCCGATCACCCGCCAACGTTGCACAATATTGCGGTGCTGGCGATGCGTCAGCGACAATGGGCGATCGCGGCGGCGGCGCTGGATCAGGCGATGACGGCGGCCCCGGGCATACAAGTACTGGTCGATGCGTCGGCAGAACTGCTCAACGCCTTGCCCGATGATCAGAAAAAGGGGACGGCGGTCCAAAAACTCGCCAAGCGTTTCTCCGAGCAGGACGCGATGCTGCAAACCAAGATGGCCGAAAAACAGATGTTCCGCTGGGGGGGCAAGTGGGTCGACAAAGCCACCCATGAAAAACTCATCGAAGCCGAGAAAACCGT